>JBNMJG010000021.1:0-10054 GCA_050873705.1 Coprococcus sp.
AAAGAGCACTGCCAGAATGACCACCACCAGCATCAGATTCAACCGGTGCTTCCGTTTAATTTTCTTCAGAAAATTATTTTCCTTTTTTTCTGTCTCTATCACCTCTGAATTTTCTTCTGCAGACGTCTCATCCGCCTTCATTCGCTCATACATATCCCTGCAGGAAGCACAATCCGCCAGATGGTCTTTGATAGCTTCATTTGTCTCATCGCTGGTGAGCCCATCCACATAACTTGGCAAAAGGTCCTGTACAATTTCACATCTTAATCGATCACTCATCCCCATCCAGCTCCTTTCTCAGTTTTTCTTTTCCACGATAATAGGTTACCCGCGCCCAGTTCTCTGTCCGTCCGGTGATTTCTCCAATCTGGACAAAAGACAGATCACCGAAAATCCTGAGATACATCACTTCTCTCACCGCTTCATCCAGCTGGTGTAATTTCTTTAAAATTTCCACACGGCCATACTCGGAAAGCACTGCGGTCTCCGGCGTCATATTCGTCTTTCCTGTACCTGCTCCCTCCGAAACCTCTAATCCCTCCGCATCACCTATTGACGCAGGATGCTTACGCCTGTAACTATTCAGCTGATTCTTCGCAATGGCACACAGCCATGTCGAAAAACGACAACTGCCATCAAACCGGTCAGCACAGCGGACCGCCTGATAAAAAGTCTCCTGAGTCACTTCCTCCGCCACATGCGCATCCCTTGTCAACGAAAACAGATACTTATAAACCATCTGCGAATACTCTCTATAAACCTCATCCGTAACCTTCACGGCCCGCCTCCTTTCCTAACTGTATTTTCATCTATTAATGTCCCGAAAACACCATTCGTTACACATTTCTAGAAATTATTTAAAATGATTTCACGTTTTCTGCCCTGCAGCCATTTTACATTATCGACAGGATTTCCTCGATATAAAATATTTTACCATCCGCATAACATCTATAACCAAACAATTTTACAGAGCTCATTCTTCCTCTTATCCAACGGAATACCGCTTTAAAGCCACCTTCAACTGAGGCCAAAAGTGCGGCTCAAAATATCAGGAAAGAGCTGAACAAGCCATTATCCAACACAGGTGCTTCAACGCTCGCCGGTACTTAGGCAGTGTCTTTTACTGCCTTACGTACCGCTGCCAGCGTTGGCAGTGCAAACGTGCCTGTGTTGGATAATGGCTTGTTCAGCTCTATAGTAGTTATCTGGGCCGCACTTACTCAATTTAAACTTTAAAGCGGTATCCCACTCCCCAAATTGTTTCGATATACTGCGGTTTGGATGTATTAAACTCGATCTTCTCGCGGATCTTCTTGATATGCACCGTTACTGTTGCAATATCCCCAATAGATTCCATATCCCAGATCTTATTAAACAATTCTTCCTTTGTAAATACATGGTTCGGATTCTCCGCCAGGAAAGTCAGAAGATCAAATTCCTTGGTAGTAAAAGCTTTCTCCTCACCGTTGACATAAACACGGCGGGCGGTCTTATCAATCTTGATACCGCGGATTTCGATAATCTCATTGGCCTTCACGCCGCTGCCCACCAGACGTTCATACCTGGCAAGATGAGCTTTCACACGGGCTACCAGCTCACTTGGGCTGAACGGCTTTGTCATATAATCATCGGCACCAAGGCCCAGGCCACGGATCTTGTCGATATCCTCTTTCTTGGCTGAAACCATGATAATCGGTGTATTCTTCTTCTCACGAACCTTCTTGCAGATTTCAAAGCCATCCACATTCGGAAGCATCAGATCCAGAATGATCAGGTTGAAATCTTCATTCAATGCAGCCTTCAGACCGGCATCACCGGTATGCTGCATCACCACATCAAAACCACTGAGCTCCAGATAATCCTTCTCAAGCTCTGCAATGGCCACTTCATCTTCTACAATCAAAATCTTACTCATAAACGTTATTCTCCTTATACTTTCTTAAAACAAAACACATCGTTGTCCCGACACCTTCTGTGCTGACTGCCCAGATCTTGCCGCCATGTTCTTCAATGATCTTCTTGGCAATGGACAAGCCCAGACCGCTTCCGCCCTTGGAAGAATTCCTGGAGGCATCTGTACGATAGCATCTGTCAAAAATCAAAGGTACTTCATTCTTCGCAATGCCCTTGCCATTGTCTTCAATCTCAATCTTCACAAATTCTGCCTCTTCCATAATACGCAGGCTGATCATCAGCTTACGCTCCGGAGAAGCATACTTCACAGAGTTGCCGATAATATTGTTCACCACACGTTTCAGCTGTTCGGGATCCGCAATGATCACCGTATCCCTGTCTGCGTAGTTGAAATAACCGAAATCAACCCCCTGAGATTCCAGATCCAGACTGATCTCCTCCACACAATCCTGGAAATACGCATCCACATTCACCTTGGCAAAAGAATAGGTGACGGAATTGCTGTCCAGTTTGGCATAAAGGAAAAGCTCCTCGATCAGACTGTTCATATCATTGACTTTATTGTAAACCGTACGGATATAACGGTCTCTCTTCTCTTCGGTATCCGCAACACCATCCATGATGCCCTCTATGTAACCTTTGATAGCTGTCATCGGCGTCTTCAGATCATGGGAAATATTGCTGATCAGTTCCTTGCTTTCCTTCTCATACTGGATATTCCGTTCTATCTGGCCTTTCAGCTTCAGACGCATCTCTTCAAAAGCTACACAGACCTCACCGATCTCATCATCCGTCTCTGCAGCCACGCTGAAATTCAGATTGCCGTCCTTAATATTCTCCGCAGCTGTCTTCAGCTTATTCAGCGGCCTCACAATGCTCTGATACAGCCAGAACATGGCGACAAAGCTTCCTGCAAACAAAATAAGCAGTGACGTGATAATAATCTGTGCCACCAGTTTCTTCATCTGAGGGACAATCTGTGCCACATTCGTATAGATCAGTGCCTGACCGGCTGTTCCATCCGAAAATGTAAAATTCATCTGCTGGATATGGTACGGCTGCTCATCCACAATATAAATGCTCTCATCTTTGCCATCCTTCGGAGAATAATTAAGATCATCCTTATAATTGCCCTCCGCAGGCAGACCGGAATAAATATTCTGCCAGTCCTTTTTCACCAGAAGATAAGAAGAATGATTGGAAAGTCTCTCATTCAGCTTCTCAAGATAAGCCAGATCCAGAAGCTTGTCCGGATCATCCTTCATCACCTGTTCTAACTCTTCCACCGTTGATGCCGTCATATGGCCCAACATACTCATTGGATTCAGAATCATCTCATAACTGGACTGATCCAAATCATACTTCTGCTCCATGGAATTCAATCCCATTCTCATCACGCCAAATACAGTAGCCAGAATCAGAACTACCGGGCAGATGAACGCAATCACATAAGATATTTTAATTCTGGTTAATAATTTCAAAAAACCACCACCGATTTTAAACTTTCACTTCATTATATCATAAGAAAGAATAGGAATTGTAAAAGATAATAAAATTTTTTATGAAAAAGAGATAAAAAGATAAACGCAGATCTGTTCCCGACACTGAGAGCAGTCTGCGTCTATTATCGTTATGTGAATTTCAAGTCCGACTTAAAATTAAAGATAAGCCTTTAATGTATCAACCTTGTCCAGTTTCTCCCAAGGCAGATCCAGATCATTGCGGCCGAAATGACCATAAGCAGCTGTCTGCTTGTAGATCGGTCTTCTCAGATCCAGCATACGGATAATGCCTGCAGGGCGAAGATCGAAATTGTCTCTGATGATCTCTACGATACGGCTGTTGGATAACTTGCCTGTACCGAAAGTATCCACCATGATAGATGTAGGATTTGCTACACCGATGGCATAAGATAACTGAATCTCGCACTTGTCAGCGATACCGGCAGCAACAAGATTCTTGGCAACGTAACGTGCAGCATAAGCAGCGGAACGGTCAACCTTTGTGCAGTCCTTGCCGGAGAAAGCACCGCCGCCGTGACGAGCATAACCGCCGTATGTATCTACGATGATCTTACGGCCTGTTAAACCACTGTCGCCGTGAGGTCCGCCGATAACGAAACGACCTGTAGGATTGATGAAGAACTTTGTATTCTCATCCACCATCTCTGCAGGAAGAATCTCATCAAAGACATACTTCTTGATATCTTCATGGATCTGTTCCTGTGTCACATCAGGATCATGCTGTGTAGAAAGAACAACTGCATCCAGACGAACTGCCTTGCCGTTCTCATCATATTCAACAGTTACCTGTGTCTTGCCGTCCGGTCTCAGATAAGACAGTGTACCGTCCTTACGAACCTTTGTCAGCTGGCGTGCAAGCTTATGTGCCAGAGCGATTGGATATGGCATATATTCTTCAGTTTCATTTGTAGCAAAACCGAACATCATACCCTGGTCACCGGCACCGATGGCTGCAATTTCCTCTTCAGACATTGTATGTTCTTTGGCTTCAAGGGCTTTATCAACACCCATAGCAATATCGGCAGACTGCTTGTCAAGTGCTACCATTACTGCACATGTATCTGCATCGAAACCGTATTTACCTCTTGTGTAACCGATTTCTCTGACTGTATCTCTGACGATATTCTGGATATCGACTTTTGCATTAGATGTGATCTCACCCATAACCATAACAAGACCTGTTGTTGTACATGTCTCGCAGGCTACACGGCTCATTGGATCCTGTTCCAGCATTGCATCCAGAATGGCATCGGAAATCTGATCACAGATCTTGTCCGGATGGCCTTCTGTTACAGATTCAGATGTGAATAATAACTTTTCCATTATGTCCTCCTTATCAAATTGGTATTTCTCTTATTGTATTTAATTTAATCGTATAAAATAAAACACTTATGCAAAAAAAAATCCGCTCAAAGCGGACCTGATACGATCAAATCCTCTTATTGTTCGATGTTACTCGCTCAGGTTGGCACCTTCCCGCACGGGGGGTTGCCGCAATATCACAGATCCTTGGTCTCCATTGCTCTGAATAAGAGAAAGTATAAATTTTGTTGATTGCTTACATAGCATACATGAAAACATGCATAAAGTCAATAGTCCGCAGGCTACAATTGTGTTGATTTGTAGCCGCCGGGCCCTATACAGAAAAAATCCCTCATTGCCGACCTTCATCAGCAATGAGGTAAATAGTATTCTGAATTAATAAGCAGCAAGACTCATCTTGCGCATCATGCGGTCTCTGTCCACGCGATCATCAACATCCACGCGTTCAATGACACCGCCCAGACTTCTGATCTTCTCTTCAAAATTCTCATAGCCTCGCTGGATATACTGAATCTGCTCCACACATGTACAGCCATCCGCTGCAAGACCCGCAATAACAAGTGCCGCACCTGCACGAAGGTCAGATGCCACTACAACTGCACCTGTATACTTCTCAACACCTGTAATAAAAGCTGTATTGCCTTCCACTTTGATGTTGGCACCCATCTTGGTTAATTCGTCTGTGTATTTGAATCTGTTCTCAAAAATCTTCTCTGTAACAAGGCTTGTACCATCTGCCAGTGACAGGCATACCGCAATCTGTGACTGCATATCTGTCGGGAATCCCGGATAAGGCATTGTCTTCACTGTTGTAGGGCTCAGACGCTTTGTTGCTACAACACGGACTGCATCATCCAGTTCTTCAATCTCAGCACCCATCTCGATCAGCTTCGCTGAAATAGATTCCAGATGCTTCGGAATGACATGTTTGATGGTCACATCACCCTTCGTTGCAACAGCTGCACACATAAATGTACCGGCCTCAATCTGATCCGGAATGATCTCATGATCTGCCGCCTTAAAATGATCTACACCGATAATCTTGATCATATCCGTACCGGCACCCTTGATATTGGCGCCCATCTGATTCAGGAACTGTGCCACATCAACAACATGCGGCTCCTTCGCTGCATTCTCGATAATGGTCATACCTTTGGCTCTGGATGCTGCCAGCATAATATTGATGGTTGCACCAACACTGACAACATCAAGGTAGATATGCTTGCCGTTTAATTCATCTGCAGATGTAAAAATCATCCCTCTGTCGATCCATACCTTAGCTCCAAGTGCCTTAAAGCCCTTCTGATGCTGGTCGATCGGTCTGCTGCCGATATTGCATCCGCCCGGCAGTGCCACACCTGCTTCTCTGTACTTGCCCAGAAGGGCACCGATCAGATAATAGGACGCTCTGATCTTTCTGATATAATCATTGTCCACTTCATGGGTACGGATACCGCTGCCGTTAATTGTTACTGTATGACGATCCTTCGGATTCGGATAATGTACTTCTGCACCAATGGATATGACTGCATTCAAAAAAACATTAATGTCATTCACATCCGGCAAATTTCTGATTGTAACTGTCTCATCGCACATAATAGCTGCCGCAAGAATACCCAGTGCCGAATTCTTCGCGCCGCTAATCTCTACTTCTCCAACCAGCGGATTGCCGCCCTTTATTAAATACTGTTCCATACTGCACCTCAAATTTAAACTGACTTGTTCTGAATTTATCTCATAAAATAACTGAATCAATATCCCAATATCTCTGCAGCGGACGATTCCAAAAACCATCTGCAGACTCAAAAATTCATAAAATTCGACAAAAATTCCCATTACCGATTTTGTCTCAAAATGATTATATCACAAACTCTCTGTTTGTAAATCGCTTTTTACCTTTTTATAAAAATTTGTTAAGGATTTGTTACATTTTCCTATGATGTTTGCGGAATATACCCGATTTTACAGCAATTCCCAACACAAGTATCAGTAGAGAAACAGTGCTGATGACAGCGCCTTCCACAAATCCCTGTGGTACATAACGCATCGTGATCTCATGGGTCCCGGCGGTCAGCCAGCATCCCGTCAAAGCCTCTCCCACAGGCGAAATCTCCGTCTTTACGCCATCCACATAAACGTTCCATCCTTCATCATACGGCACAGACAGAAGCATCAGCCCATCCTGACTGACCTGGATACTGCCCGTCACATGTGTACTGTCATAATCTGTCACCTGAAGCTGTTCATCCGCAAGCTGTGTATAAGCGGATTCAAAAACATTGTTATTAAATGCGTACATCTGGAGCTTTACATTGCCGGTATCATATTCATTATCCATCGGAAAATCCAATGTCACAACCTTGCCGGCATCACACTGTCCGAGATGAACAATATGTCCCCGTTTATCAGAATAAGTCTCCGTCTCCCCGTCAATGGTCACTTTGAGTTTCTCACAATGACTGGCTTCAAAGTAGATATATACATCCTGCTGTTCTGTAAATGTCAGCTGCCATGTCAGTGTACCATTGTCAGCGGTCCGCTCATAAAAATACTTATCTTCACCGGTACTGGTCAGCATTCCGCCTGTCACTTCCGGCTCACTGACTGTCATCGGTGTAAACAACGCCTCCTGTGTATCCGTGGCCAGTCTCACAAAATCATTCTGAGTCACAAAGGGATCTCCCTCTACAATCTTCCACTGCTCCAGTGTCGGATTCACCATATAACCCAGGGCCAGATTCTGCTGGTTCTCATACACATATTTATTCATGGTCTGTTCACATAATGACAGATTGGAGGCCCACATTTCTTCATTGCTGATAATATATCGAATGCCAAGCAATGCATCCGTCAGAGGTGTTGCTCCTTTGTAGCTGTATTTGTTGCCGCTGTTATAAAATCCCAGCGCTCCCATCAGCTTCTCCTCACGGTCATCCGCCGTTGATGAGAAAAAGGACATGCCGTTTAAATGATGCCATGTGACATCATCCCTCCCTCTGATCTGTGCCAGCTCCATACGATAAAACGTATCTTTGGCTTCATAATGATTACGGATAGCTGATACTTCCTGTCTGTCTTCTGTATAACTGGTTCTGTTGACGGTCCCATTCATGCAGAGACCAAAAACTGCATTGCCCGCCACTTCAACAGTGAGCACCAGCAGACACAGCATCTGAGGCAGAATTTTATAGCCTTTGATCATCAGGAATGAACGTCTGCGGTAAGCCACAAGAAGGATCATATAAAGGGCCATCAGAATTCCCGTAACAATCATACTGTACAGCGGCAGGCGATCCTTCGGATACCAGAGGCATACACCGAATAAAATTGCTTCCGCAGCAAAAATCCCCAGAAAAACTTTCATATTGGTCAGCCGCAGCGACTGCCAAGCATCATAAGCCATTACAACCACCATAAAGATGTAGATAAAGGAAAATCTTCCCGGCAGATTATTCGGAAAATGGAAGCCATGCCATACATAATCCAGCACATTGATATTCAGGCTGACCAGCACAAATCCTGTCACCAGCAGACGGCCGATCTTTTCACGCAGCGAAATATTTTTGGACACCGCATAAAATACAACCAGCATGACAAGAAGCACACCGCAGTAAATATTCGGTGCCCCCGTCAATTCCGTTGGTTCAACCAGCGCAAACTGCTGTCGGAAAATCTCAAGAAAATTCCGATAGATTTTAAAGCTTGTAGGCGCCGATCCCTGGGAACTGTTGATCAGTGTGTAGTAAGTCGGGAACAGATAAATACCTGCCAGACCTCCGGCCAGAACAGAGCACAGCGCAAAATGGATACCGCTCTTAAAGAACTGTCCGATGCCTTCCCGTTTTCTTGAAAACCATATAACAAAGAAGTACAAAACCACAAAAATACAGATCATGATGGCCATGTAGTAATTGCAGAAAATTGCAAGGCCCATGGTAACTGCATAAAGCCGTCCATCCTTGTCATTGATCAATTTCTCCAGACCCATCAGAATGAAAGGGAACAGTACAATACTGTCCAGCCACATCACATTCCAGTTATAAGCAATACTGAAACCACCCAGGGCATAAAATGCAGCAAAAACAACCGTTGAATAGTCATTTCTTCCTGTCCGCCTGCGCAGATAACGATAAGCCGTCCACCCTGACAGACAGATCTTCAATATAATCAGCGTCTCAAATGCCTCGATCATCATGGACGCCGGAAACAATGCGATCAAAAAGTTCAGCGGACTTGCCAGATAATAAGCCTGCACCGCAATAAAATTAAAACCAAGGCTTCCGTGCCATGAGTACAAAAAGCTCTCTCCATGCCAGATCTTATCATGAAACTCAGAGAAAAAAGGCACATACTGATGATACGAATCAATGATCATCGTCGCCTGATCGCCAAAAGGGAATACACCCATGGCAATATAAGCGATCAATATGGCCGCCAAGGGCAGGAGCATTGCCAGTGCTCCGTAAAAATGCGGCTGCTGTGTCCATTCTCTGAAACTTCTCTTTCCTCTTTGTCTGCTATAGCTGTTATGTCTCTTTTTTGATATTTTATTCTTCATATAATTTGTCACAAGCTTTCAATTCTTTTTTGATTTTGTCTATGGCCTCTTCAATTCTGCAGCCGCTGACATCCGCAATGACATCCGCATACTTTTCATAAAGCGGTGTTCTTTCGTTATATAAATCCAAAAGAGTAGAGCCATTGCGAATAACAACACCTCTCTGATGAAGATCTCCCAAACGTTGATGAAGAGATTCATAATCTGTCTTAATATAAACAATCACACCATGCTCGGACATGTGTCTTAATGCTTCATCACAATAGCAGACACTGCCGCCTGTCGAAATAACTGTCTTTTTTACATCAATATCTCTGTTCACCTGATTTTCAATTTTCAAGAAGCCCTCAATGCCGTGCTTATCTATCAGATGTTCCAGGATATCTCCCTCCTGGTTCTGGATCAGAAGATCTGAATCCACAAAATCGTACCCAAAAATCTTTGCAATGACAACACCAATAGTACTCTTTCCAGCTCCAGGCATACCTATAAAAATAATATTTTTCATTTTAATCATTCTCCCAGTTTATAAAATTCAGGTCAAACGCATTTGCATTCCGCGCAGCGCCTGCTGCAACAATCATCATTCTAGCACCGGTCACAGAAAATCTCAACGAAAAATTCTCATAGACGGAGATTCTGTATTCTTATATAATAAAGGCATAGAAATGAAGTTTCTCTTATTCTACGAATAGCATACATTATTTCTGTGGAAAAAAGGTGAGAAAGATGCAAA
>JBNMJG010000022.1:0-9972 GCA_050873705.1 Coprococcus sp.
GATGCCGCCTCTGTCTCCCCGCCGGTATACTTCTTCTCACACCCTGTCAATGCCAGGAGCATTACCAGCAGCACAAAGAACATGGTTCTGGTATGTCTTCCCATGATATACTCCTCCTATATATCTTCACTTCAAACGCATATGCGTCTATCTGTGTATCGAATATACAGCAGATTCTTAAAATCGTCAAGTATTTGACAACAATGCAAGCTCATTTTTAGAGTAATTTAAGAATTGCATCTTCCTTTGCACAGCGATACCCTCTAATACTCACTGCTGCTTTCTGACTCAGTTGTATCTGATGTTCCATCCATCATTGTAACCTTTACTCTGAAAATACGGTAAAGAGATTCATCAATGCGGTCTTCGGAAATCTTACCGTTCTTAACCGCCTTCAGCACACCATCATACGCTTCTTCAAAGTTCTCAGGCTCAAGCAACAGATCCGCACCCGCCTGAATAGCCTTCACAGCTGCATCAGAAGCACTGTAATTTTTCACAATATTGGCATCATTCAGGTAATCTGTCATGACAACACCTTTATAACCGAGATCTTTGCGAAGCACTTCACTGATCATCTTCTCAGATAAAGATGCCGGTGTATCATCCCCGATGACATTCGGAACTGAAATATGTCCAACAATGATAAAATCCAATCCCTGTTCAATAGCATTGATGTACGGCAGGAATTCTTTCTTCTTCAGCTCATCCAGTGAACTGTTGATCAGCGGAAAACCTGACATATTGGATGAAGCGGCACCATATCCCGGAAAATACTTCATCGCTGCATGTACCTCCTGCTCCTCAATACCGCGAAGCACCTCAAGTGCCATATCCGAAACAGTCTGGGCATCTGTACCGAAAGTACGTGTTCCCATACCATAGCTATTGCCCGATAAGACATCTGCCACCGGTGCCAGATCAAGGTTCAGGCCATATTCTGACATCAGTGTTCCGATGGCTTTGCCTGCCTCATATGCATTGGTGCTGTCGTCCTTACGTCCGACTTCTGACATGGACGGTGCACCGCTATGTACATAACTGCTGAACTCAGATGTATCATCACTCTCATCACCGTCACTATAAGAATCTTCATAGTATTCATCCAGACTGTCATTGTTGCCCAGAACAGAATCATTGCCGCCTTCTTCTGCTGCTGCAAGGAATAACGGTAACCCTGAAATCTCCTCACTGTAAGACTGCAGCTTCTCTGTCATGGTCTTCAGCTGACTGGATGAGTCAATATTGTCCTTTGTGATGACCAGGCCTCCTACCTGATAATCCTGTAATGCCTGATACGTTGTATCTCCCGCATACTGAACTGTATCAACACCTGTCAGTGATTCCGGTGATACGACAAACAGCTGGGCCACTTTCTGTTCCAGAGACATCTTGTCGATCAGCGCCTGGATCTGCTCACTGTCACCGCCGGAATTGCTCTTAAATGCCTGCCATGAATCACCGCCGTCAGCACTGTAGCTGATGGTCGTCTCATTCGTACCGAGATTCTCATTGATAACAGAGCATACATAAACGATTTCATTCTCACTGATCATCTCCAGATGATTCTCACCATTCAGATCAAACCATACGTCTGTTGCACATTTGTTCCATGTCTGACAGCCGTCCTCTGTCTTATAAGCCTCATAAAATGCACTGTCCGTTCCTTCTCCAAGGGATTTCAGCAGATAGCCGTGATTCTCATCATAAAAAATCACACTGACATAATTGTCACTGCCTTCTTCATAAAACGGATTGGCAAACTTAACCTTAAAATCTCTGCCCTCATAAGTGATTGTCTCCATCTGCTTATTCAGCTTCAATAATTCACCATCATATTCCTGATCGGCAACCTCTTCCGACGTCTGTTCCTCTGAAGTATCAGAATTTCCCGACAAGCTTTCCTTCAGATCCGACAATGCTGTCTTCGGACTGCTGCTGCCTTCTCCTGTACTTCCTTTGACCATCATCAGACCTAATACAGCAATCAGAATAACCAGGATCGTTGTTGTCACCGCAACGAGCTTCTTCATTCCTCTCTTCCTCCTGTCATATTACTCAGATACGCCAGGCGTACCTGCAAAACTCAATATACAAAATAATACCATAATCCTTACAGGAAAAACAGCTGAATTTTACAAAAAACTAAAAAACGCCTGAAAATTTCATTACAAAATCAATAACATGACATAAACCACAATACTTGCGGAGGCCGCTACTGTAAACAGACTTCCCCCTTTAAAGGCAACAATAACCGCCGCAATAACACCGGCCGCAGCCGCAGGGACACAGTCCACTGCAAAAAATACTGCTGGGAATGTCATGGCTGCCAGTACGGCATAAGGAATATAAGCAAGAAAAGATCTTACAAAACGGTTTGTAATTTTCTTTCTGAATACAACCAGCGGCAATACCCGCACCAGATACGTCACCGCAAACATGATCAAAAGATATATCCAGTAATTATGCTGCATGTTCTGCGTCCTCCTCTTCTTCTGAAACCGGGTAAAGCAATGCACCTACAGCAGAGGCCGCTACCGCACAGATAATAATTGAAAAGCCATCCGTAATAAATGAAAATACAGGAACAAAATGAATGATACAGCTCATCACAATAGCCACACAGGCAACAACCAGGATCGGATGTTCTTTTCTCATGGCCGGGACAATAATCGCTAGGAACATCCCGTAGATCATAATACCCAGCGCATTGCTGATCATCGTCGGAAGAATATTGCCGCAAATGGCACCTGCAAGTGTCCCGCCGGTCCATCCGATATAAGGCAAAACCGCCAGTCCTGTCATATAAGCCGGTGTAACGGTTTTGTTTCTGCTCATGGCCACCGCAAATATCTCATCAGTATTGCAATGCCCCAGGATCAACTGCTGCCAGCGCTTAAATGCCGGATCCAGTTTCTGTGAAAGTGAAATTCCCATCAGCGCATAACGCATATTGATCACCAGTTCCGTAATGGCCATCTCAATATAAGAACCGGAAGCTGCTATGATACCGATTCCCGCAAACTGACCTGATGAAGTCAGATTTGTCAGGGAGATCAGCACAGCCTGCCACCAACTGATCCCCGAGGCCACCGCCGTGATCCCAAAAGAAAAAGAAACCGAAAAATAGCCGATTGCAATGGCAATGCCATCTCTCATTCCTCTCTTAAAAGCCAATATATTCATATGTATAATCCTCTTTCCCTAATTTCGCGATGTACGTATTCCATTTTTTGCCATTTACCGGCAACAGAAAGCCCGGTCTGACAGAGTTAATAAATATTAACTGTATTGAGGGAGTGTCAGACCGGGCGGTGAATAAGTCATCACGTACTGATATTATCTTAAACTGTTTTTACAAATTTGCATAATTCCCAAAAAATATAGCTTGCTATAGTCATCAGCTATAGCAAGCCTATAAAGTCACGACAGTATCTGCTGTCTTTATCAAACCAGATATTTTTTCAGTAATTCCAGGTACTTTCTTCCTATCTCACTTCGAACAGAGTCCTTCATGGCGATGGCTCCGATGTGGATCGTCTCATCCAGCGCCAATGGCTTGCTGATGAGATCACCGCCCCCAAGCTCTTCAATATAGATGCCCGCACTTGGCGTATAGCCATTCAGACCCAGGATCAGATTAAAACATGTCGCCCTGTCTGTCACTCTGATGGATTTCTTGTGCGGAAATGTACTGAGTATTTCCTCTGCAAAATAAAAGGAATTGCTCTCACCCTGCTCGAAATAAATATAAGGATATGGATCCAGATCCTCCATCCGGATGATCTCCTGACTAGCCAAGGGATGCTTCGCCGAAATGAAAATATAAGGCTGTGTCGTGTACATCTCCGTAAATGTCAGATTATATTCCTTCAAAGTACGCATGATGACTTTCTTGTTGAAATCCGCCAGATAAAGAATCCCCAGCTCGCTGCGTCCATTCTTGACATCCTCAATGATATCATAGGTCTTTTTCTCCGAAAGTGCCAGATCATACTCATCCGGTCCGTATTCCTGCACAAGATCGATAAAGGCTCTGACAACAAAATTATAGTGCTGTGCGGAAATATGAAAATACTGTTTCTCCGGTTCCTGATTCAGGTACTTATCCTCCAGAAGCACTACCTGTTCGATAACCTGACGGGCATATCGCAGAAACTCTTCCCCTTCATTCGTCACCCGGATACCTTTATTGTTGCGGATAAACAGCTGGATATTCAGTTCTTTCTCCAGATCATGAATCGCATTGGTCAGACTCGGCTGGGACAGATAAAGTACCTTGGCAGCTTCATTGATACTGCCTTTTTCCGCAATGGCAATGACATATTTTAACTGCTGTAAAGTCATGACTGCCTCTATTCCTCTTCAGCTTTGCCATCCACATAATATTCAGATGCTTTTCGTGATACATAGATTGTTGTCACAAGGTCTGTTACACCGCTGAAAATAAATCCGACACCCACAAGACGCATCAGCCACGCCACCGTTGAGAAAGGATTCAGAATAACAATCAGACCAATAAACACATTAATGGCTGCTGTTATGGCAATGCGTACCCACGTATCAAAGCCCATGCGTTTCAGATCAAAGGCATGCTGCAGTTTCAAAATACCGCTGAGGACAACGCCGATACCAAGAACCACCGGCAAAATGGACACCACCAGTTCTGATTTTACGCATATAAAAATTCCTATAAAAACGATCACCAGACCTTTGATCAGATCATTATTTCCTGCTGCCAGTTCTTTTCTCATAAAATAGCTGACCAAGAAAAAGGCACCGATCACGATGACGAAAATACCGATCACATTGGCAATTGTCACCAGCGTCAGCTCAGGCATCAACAGCAGGACAAGTCCGCAGATCAGCAATGTAACTGCACCGCCCACTTCCTGCAGCTTCCAGTTTTTCAACACTTCTATCACTCCCCCGTATTATCTTCTTCAGTCCCTTTGGGCTGCTAATCTTATATTCACCTCAGGCCAGAACCCGTCTGCTAATCCTTTCTCGGATATTCCTGCTCATACTCCTCAAACATCTTCGACTTATTTCTGAGCTCCAGTCCTCTCACGATCAGCTGTCTGATCAGATCATAAATCACTGCAAAGACAGGCACACCGATCAGCATACCTACAAATCCGAAGAGCCCGCCGAAAAGCAGAATTGAAAAAAGCACCCAGATACCGGATAACCCGGTACTGCTTCCAAGAATCTTCGGTCCGATAATATTGCCGTCCACCTGCTGCAGGATCACGATAAAAATCAAAAAGATCACACAGGACATCGGGCTGACGGTCAGCAGGATAATTGCTGACGGTATCGCACCGATATACGGTCCGAAAAACGGAATAATATTGGTCACACCGACGATCACGCTGATCAGGATTGCATACGGCAGCCCCAGGATCATCATTCCTATATAGCAGATACCGCCGATAATGGCAGAATCCAGCAATTTACCGCCGATAAATCCGGAAAAAACTCTGTCCGCAAAACGAATCTCTTCCACAATCTTGTTGGCCCAGCGTTCTTTGAACAAACTGTATAAAATCAGTTTGCCCTGTTTTTTGAACTTTTTGCGTCCGCTCAAAAGATAAATAGCTACAACCAGACCAATAAACAGATTCATAAAAATCCCTGCTGCATTGATCATACTGTCAGACAGCCCTGACAGGATCATATTCACATAAGGCAGGATACTGTCCTTCAACCAGCCGGAAAGGGATTCTGTTCCCGCATCGGACAGCTGCATAATATAGTTCTGAATGGTCTCATTGCCTTCAAACAAACGATCCACCATACTGCTGATACTGTCCACCATCTGCGGCAGTGACCGCGCCATTCTGGATACGCTTACAGCCAGCTGCGGCAGAAGCATCGCCAGCACTGCATAAATGATCACCAGTCCCGTTGCAACACTGCCGACCACACTGACAGTCCCAATGAGCTGCTGCCGCTTCGGGTGCCAGTGTTTCTTAAGGAATCGCTCATACGTATTGCAGAGCGGCTTTAAAATATAGGCAATACCTGCGCCGTAGATAAAGGGCATCAGAATATTCAAAACTTTATTGATCCCGCTTCTCAGTGCTTCCAGCCGGAACAATACAAAAAAGAACAGAATACTCAATGCCGCTGTACAGAACACAGCTAATATCATCGCCAGATATTTCTTGAATTCTTCTTTCAAATTATCTCTTCTTTCTTCATGATCTGCAGACCTGCAAATGCAAAATGCGCAATCTGAAAACCCGCAAATACAGTATCCGCAGATTTACAAGTGCATCCACTGTATCTGACGTATCTCCACGCCGCTGGATCTTGCATACAGCAATGCATCCTTCGTACCGCTTGGTCCCTCGCTGTCATCATCATAAACGATGATCATCCGCTCACTGGCATCCACCATATAGCAGTCCCTCAGAATATAATCCGCCGCTTCATCTGTACCATCCGATACAATCGTTACATGATCTGCCGATGCCTCAATTGCACGCAGCCTGTCACCATAATCGTTCTTCAGACGACTGTTATAATCCGCAAAGGGCTTTGCAAGCTCCAGGGTAATTTCAGGGTTCCTCTTCTTCCTATCCAGTACAATTTCTGCCGCCCATGTGTCAACGCCTTCGGCACCGCCGGTAATAAAATAACAAAAACCGTCTGCCACAGCCTTGTCGATCTCCTCTGCCAATGCTGCCTTCAAACGGACACATGCAGGGTCTGCCTCATTCTCCTTCCAGGGAAAATAAAAAGGCCTGTGACCCGAAAAAGCACATCTCTTTAACATATTCAAAACCTCTCTTCATTGGTTCAGTATATATTAACAGAAAGAATTGCGCAATACCCATCCCGAAAAAACAGTTCCGAACAGACATAAAAAAGAGCCATCCGACGTTTGATCAATCATCAGATGGCCCTTCACTGGTGTTCTTCTGTACAGTACATTGGACTATACCCCTTTCTTCAGTTTCGATTTAAATAATTAAGATAAACTTTCTGGTGGTCCGTACCTCCTTCTCTCAGTTTAGACAGTTGAAACAAAGCTACTTAGAATTTTGGAATCAGTCCCTTCTGCTCTTATAAGAGTTATTTGTCAACTTGTTCTATGTCTTTGTTTTTATGCTTTAATTATATCATTCATTTTATATTTGTCAATATATTTTTATAATATTTTTCTATTTTCTGACATTTTTCGAGTTGAATTCAGCCAACGATACGTTATAATATTACCATAACTATGATTCGGGGGATTTTGGGAATGAACAAACAATGGATTGCCAGACGTCAGCGTCTGTCCCAGATTGTGGAAGTAGGCGGTTCTGATGATCTCATCAGCCGCAGTTATGATCTTTTGAGTACAGCCATGCTGATCCTCAACCTGGCTGTCAGTATCATGGCCACCTTTGATACAATGGAGATGCGTTACGGCAGATTACTTCTCTCTGTTGAAGCAGTCTCCACTGCTTTTTTTGCTGTTGACTATGTGCTTCGTCTTCTGACTGCCAGATGTCTTCATCCTGCTTTCTCTGAAGGCAGGGCATTGTTTCATTATGTTTTTTCGTTGGCAGGGCTCATTGATCTTTTTTCTTTCCTGCCGTATTATCTGCCGTTTTTCTTTCCTTCAGGGGCCGCTGCTTTCCGCCTGTTCCGGGTCGTCCGCATCTTCAGACTGTTCCGGATCAACGCTTACTACGACTCCCTCAATGTTATTACGGAAGTTATCGCCGGCAAGAAACAGCAGCTTTTGTCTTCTGTATTTATTATTCTGATCCTGATGATCGCCTCCAGCCTCTGTATGTACAGTCTGGAGCATGACGCCCAGCCGGATGTCTTCTCCAATGCCTTCTCCGGTATCTGGTGGTCTGTATCTACGCTGCTGACCGTAGGCTATGGTGATATTTATCCCATTACAACCCTGGGCAAAGTGTTCAGTATTTTCATTGCCTTTCTCGGTGTAGGTATGGTTGCTATTCCTACAGGTATTATTTCTGCCGGTTTTGTGGAACAATATTCAAGATTAAAACGCATCGGCGATTATGCCCTGGAAGAGGATGTTCATTTTATAGAAATGGAGCTGAGAAAATCTGACAGCTGGACAGGGCACATGATCAAAGATCTCGGGCTGCCGCACGGCGTGATCATCGCTATCATCCAGCGAGGCAACGAATCCATCGTTCCCCGGGGTGATGTTGTCCTTCAATCCGGTGACCGGATCATCCTTGGTGCAGAAGCCCTCAAAGATAACCATCATGTGGATCTGAAGGAAATCGTACCCAGGAAACAGCATCCATGGAATGGTCTGCAGATTCGTGAACTGGATATCTCCAGACAGACCATTATCGTCATGGTTAAACGAAAGGGTACCATGCTGATTCCAAAGGGTGACCTGATGCTCTGCGAAGGCGATATCCTTGTGGTTTATACAAAAACCCATGCATCTGAGCATTTAGATCCCTCCATGTAATACCGGCAATTGACGCCCATACCAAAAGGAGCTTACCCGGGAGAAAGGCATTCAATAGTTTCTCCCACACAAGCTCCTTTTTATTTAGAATCTTCTCCAGCGTTCTTCTCTGTATTTTCCCTGCTGCTCTACCTGATCCAGATAATCCAGCATGGACGGAATGTCTTCGTTCAGCGTTCCCTTAAGGATAACATAGTTAGACGCATGATTGGATCTGAAAACCGTACCCTCAGAATCCACATTCTGAAGGAATAATTTCATCTCCTCTACCACATCTTCCGGATTCAAAAGCTCCAGCTCTCCCGAAACAATTCTCGAATAAATCGGTGCCTCCCGATCCATCATCAGCGTCAAAAAGCCCACATAATCCGGTTTAATCGCACTGATCAGAGTGGCGGATGCAACCGCATGTTCACGCAGTCTCTGACGACCGCCAAGACCTGAAATCAATGTTGCTGAACAGAGAATGCCGCATTTTTTCAGCTTTTGTCCTGCTTCGATCATCTGCTCTCTTGTCACGCCTTTTTTCACATCTTTTAATACCTGCGGATCTCCAGATTCAATGCCCATATAGACCATATCCAGTCCCGCTTCTTTTAAGCGCTTCAATTCATCTTCGGATTTATGAAGAATATCCTGTGTCGTTCCGTAAGCCGTTACACGTTCCAGGTTCGGGAATTTCTTCCATATATAATTCAGAATCTGAACAAGCATATCTGTTTTTACGATCAGGGCGTCACCATCTGCCAGAAAAATCCTTCGGATATGCCCGCCGTAAAGCATCGCCGCCTCATCAAAATCTGCCAGCACATCCTCAAGGGGTCTGACTTTAAATTTCTTATCCTTGTACATGGTACAAAACGTGCATGTATTATGCGCACATCCGACAGTGACCTGAACAATCAGACTGCGTGCTTCACTTGGTGGTCTGTAAACGGTTCCTTCATATTGCATGATATACCCTCCTGATAATTCTTCGTTTAAAAAATAGTTCGCATGCGTATTATTAACCAACAGTATATCCTTAATCGTAAAAATAATCAATAGCTAAATGCAAAAAACGCCATGTATCTGATTGCTCAAATACATGGCGTTCATATATCATGGATGGAGGTGGATTCGAACCACCGAAGCGTGTCGCAGCAGATTTACAGTCTGTCCCCTTTGGCCACTCGGGAATCCATCCATAGATCATTTCTGACCGCTATCCATCATAACATACTTAATATTAAAATTCAACCCCAAAATAAAATTTATCCAATATCCTTTAAGATCATCGCTGATGTTTTCGGCATAGCCACCATCAAATAGCCATCAGTAACAATATATATATCCGGCACCTTTGTAAATGATGCTGACGAGCTCATCAGCTGCTGCTCCATACGGCTTCCATCAGCCACGCCAATCTGCCATACAGGTATCGCCACGTTCACTGTATCCTGTGTATTATTGACGATCACCGTATAGCGTTCCTTCTCATCAAAGCGGCCATAAGCCAGTATTCCCCATGC
>JBNMJG010000023.1:0-9757 GCA_050873705.1 Coprococcus sp.
AAGGAACGTCGCGCAGAACTGCAGAAGTTCGAGAAGCGTGTTCTTGCTAAGGAAGAAGCACTTGACAGAAAGGGAGACTCACTTGAGAAGCGCGAGAGCCAGCTGGCTTCCAGAGAAGACAAGCTGAACAAACGTCAGGCTGAAGTGGATGCCCTGAGTGAAAAGAGAGTACAGGAACTTGAACGAATCTCAGGATTGACCTCCGAACAGGCAAAAGATTATCTTCTGAAGACTGTGGAAGATGAAGTGAAACATGAAACAGCAATGTTAGTGAAGGAACTTGAAACCAGGGCAAAGGAAGAGGCAGGCAAGAAAGCCAAGGAATATGTGGTAACAGCGATTCAGAAATGTGCCGCTGACCATGTAGCAGAGACAACGATCTCTGTTGTACCGCTTCCGAATGACGAGATGAAAGGTCGTATTATCGGTCGTGAAGGCCGTAATATCCGTACACTGGAGACGATGACAGGTGTTGATCTTATTATTGATGATACACCGGAAGCAGTTATTCTTTCCAGCTTTGATCCGATCCGTCGTGAGGTTGCCCGAATTGCCCTTGAGAAATTAATTGTCGATGGACGTATCCATCCGGCCAGAATCGAAGAGATGGTAGAGAAGGCTCAGAAGGAAGTCGAGACAATGATTCGCGAGGAAGGTGAAGCTGCTACACTGGAAGTCGGTGTACATGGTATTCATCCGGAACTTGTACGTCTCCTGGGTAAGATGAAGTTCAGAACAAGCTATGGTCAGAATGCTTTGAAGCATTCTATTGAAGTGGCTCAGTTATCAGGATTACTGGCAGCTGAGATCGGCGTTGATGTTCGTATGGCGAAACGTGCGGGATTATTGCATGATATAGGCAAGTCTGTTGACCATGAGATGGAGGGATCTCATATCCAGATTGGCGTTGATTTATGTAAGAAGTACAAAGAGTCACCGATTGTTATTAATGCTGTTGAATCACATCATGGTGATGTAGAACCGACATCGTTGATCGCATGTATTGTACAGGCTGCAGATACAATTTCTGCTGCAAGACCTGGTGCAAGACGTGAAACACTTGAAACCTACACAAACAGATTGAATCAATTAGAAGATATTACCAACAGCTTTAAGGGTGTTGAGAAGTCTTTTGCAATTCAGGCAGGTAGAGAGATTCGTGTAATGGTAGTTCCAGAGCAGGTAAGTGATGCAGATATGATCTTACTTGCAAGAGATATAGCGAAGCAGATTGAAGCGGAGCTTGAATATCCAGGCCAGATTAAAGTAAATGTAATCAGAGAGTCAAGAGTGATGGAATATGCGAAATAGCTTGCGGTAAGTGAGTGCATATCCAACAAACGATTTGTTTATAAACTTTGATAGGGAATAATAGAGGCAGAATAGATCGATGATCGGTGTTCTGCCTCTTTTTAATGCAAGTACGATTCAGAAGACGCAGACATACTTGGAAAAATCCTAGTACTATGCATAAAAAGTGAAATGTGGTATAGTTGTACTATACGTTGAAAATAAGAAAGGGTGTAAATACAATGAGTGAAGCATGTAATGAATCAAGCTGCAGTTCATGTTCTGTAGAAGGATGTTCATCAAGAAAGGCAGCAGATATGAAAGAACCGGCCAACCAGTATAGCCATATTAAACATGTAATTGGTATTGTCAGCGGTAAAGGCGGTGTAGGAAAGTCACTTGTCACATCAGAACTGGCAGTGAAGCTGCACAGACAGGGATATAAAGTCGGCATTTTGGATGCAGATATCACGGGTCCTTCTATTCCGAAGGTATTTGGTATTCATGAGAAGGCTGTAGGCAATGACAAGGGTGTTTTCCCGGCTCAGACACCGGAAGGAATTAAGATTATTTCAGTTAATCTGATGCTTGATAATGAAGAAGATCCTGTTGTCTGGAGAGGTCCGGTTATTGCAGGTGTGGTAAAACAGTTCTGGAATGAAGTTATCTGGGGCGATCTGGACTATCTTCTTGTTGATATGCCTCCAGGCACAGGAGATGTTCCTCTGACAGTTTTCCAGTCTCTGCCGGTAGATGGCGTTATTATCGTTACATCTCCTCAGGAGTTGGTCGAGATGATTGTCAAGAAAGCTTACAACATGGCGAAGATGATGAATATACCTGTACTGGGTCTTGTACAGAATATGAGTTACCTGCTTTGCCCGGACTGCGGTAAGATGATCTATATTTATGGTGAAGGCAAAGGAGAGGAAACAGCCAAGAAACTTTCTATTCCGTCCTATGCAAGCCTTCCGATTGATCCATCTATTGCGGCTTTGTGTGATGCCGGTAAGATTGAAGAATTTGATCATCCTTACCTGGATGCAATGGTGAAGTATCTGTCATCTTTAAATTAATTAACACTAAAGGGAGAGAACATGTTTACAATCAGAGAATATGCCATGCCTGAAACGCTGGATGAGGCGTATACAATACTGAAATCCAGAAAAGGCAATCAGATCCGTGGTGGATGCGCATGGTTACGATTAGGAAAAAAGAGAATTAATATCGCAGTTGATCTGACAAAATGTGGTCTTGATTACATTAGAGAAGATGATGAGCAGATAGAAATTGGTGCCATGACATCTTATCGAAGTGTGGAAACAAGTGATATTCTGAAGAAATATTTTAACGGTGTGATCGCTGACTCAGTTTCTTCTATTATCGGTACACAGTTTAGAAATACAGTGACAGTGGGTGGTTCTGTTTATGGTCGTTTTGGCTTTTCGGATTTTCTGACACCTCTTCTTACATTGGATACATCTGTCGTACTCTACAAGAAGGGCAGCATTCCGCTGGAGACATTTATGACGATGCCTTATGAAAAGGAGATCATTGAGAAGATCGTGATCAAGAAAGACGGACGTCAGTCCTCTTATCAGATGTTTCGTAATTCCAGAGGAGATTTTCCTATCCTGAATCTTGCAGCCAGCAGAACAGAAGCAGGACAGTGGATTGTGACTGTGGGAGCCAGAGGACCGAAGACGGTACGAGCTGAGAAAACAGCTGCTTTTCTGACTGAAAAATTGTCACAGAATGCAGTGAAAGCGGAAGATGTTGAAGCTGTTATTCAAGAAGCAGGAGAGATCCTCGTCAGTGAAGTGACATTTACAAGTAATATGCGGGCAAGCGCAGAGTACAGACGTATTCTTAGTAAAGTGCTCTTAGGCAAGGCAGTCAGGGAGGTGATGGCATGCTAGTTCATATTTTTATCAATGGAGAAAAGAGAAAAGTGCATTGCCAGCCTGATGCCATGCTTCTGGAAGTGCTTAGAGATGCCGGCTGCAAGAGTGTCAAATGCGGCTGTGATACAACCAACTGCGGTCTTTGTACTGTATGGCTGGATGGAAAACCTGTTTTGTCATGTTCTGTTCCTGCGGCGAGAGTCAATGAACGTCATGTAACAACACTGGAAGGTATTCAGGATGAAGCAGAAGCTTTCGGCAAATATCTTGTAGGTGAAGGTGCGGAGCAGTGCGGTTTCTGCAGTCCGGGACTGATTATGAATGTTGTTGCCATGAAGAAGGAACTGGATCATCCGACAGATGATGAGATCCGTCACTATCTGGAGGGTAATCTTTGCAGATGTACCGGATATATGGGACAGATGCGTGCTATCAGAAAATATATGGATGAGGAGGTGGAAGCATGAGATATGTCAGCCAACCTGTAAAAAAACTGGATGGTATGCCGATTATCAAAGGAAAACCTCTTTATACCAATGACCTGGCACCTAATGAATGTCTGATCGTTCTGGCACTTCGAAGTCCTTATGCTTACGCAAGAATCAAATCCATTGATACAAGCAAGGCAATGTTGGTCAAAGGTGTCGAGTGTGTGCTCACTTACAAAGATGTGCCGCATGTGAGATTTACGAATGCCGGACAGACTTATCCGGAATGTTCTGCCTATGACCGTCTGATCCTAGATGAATATGTCCGTTATGTGGGTGATGAAGTGGCTTTAGTTGCAGCCAGCAACGAGAAGGCAGCACAGCAGGCTTTGAAGATGATCAAAGTTGAATATGAAGTGCTGGAACCTGTTCTGGATTACAAAAAAGCAGCCGACAATCCGGTGATTGTTCATAATTATGATGATTATTTCATGCATATTCCAAGCTTCAATGCGGACAATAAGCGCAATATTGTCGTTGACGGCGTGGAAGAGCACGGAGATGTTGATAAAGAATTTGCTGAGAGTGAAGTTATCGCCGAGGGTGAATATGAAGTACAGGCTCAGGAGCAGTGTATGATGGAGTCTTTCAGAACGTATACTTATCTGGACCATATGAATCGTCTTGTTGTTGTATCTTCAACGCAGGTGCCTTTCCATGTCAGAAGATCTCTTGCCAGAGCACTGCAGATCCCGCAGTCCAGAATCCGTGTTGTGAAGCCTCGAATCGGCGGCGGTTTTGGTGCGAAACAGACGATTGTATCTGAATATTATCCGGCGATTGTGACTCTGAAGACCGGTAAGGCAGCGAAGATGATCTATTCCAGAAAAGAGACATTTTCATGTTCCAACAGCCGTCATCAGATGTGCATCAAAGTCCGTGTCGGTGCGGATAAAGAGGGCAATATCCATGTGATCGAGATGGATACATTGTCCAATCAGGGCGCTTATGGCGAGCATGGGACAACGACTATTGGTCTGTCCGGTCATAAAGCGATCCCTTTGTACAATCAGGCGAGAGCCCATCGATTCAAATATCGCGGTGTTTATACGAATATGATGCCCGCAGCTGCATTCAGAGGCTATGGAGCCACACAGGGACAGTTTGCACTGGAATCTACAGTGAACAAACTGGCACATATGCTGAATATGGACCCGCTGCTTCTGCGGGAGAAGAATATGCTGCGAATGGGCGAGATCATGCCGGCTTATTACAATGAACCACTCAACAGCAGTGCGCTGGATCGATGTATCCAGCGTGGTCGTGATATGATCGGCTGGGATGAGAAATACCCATGCAAAGAGATCAGTCCGACAAAGGTCAGAGCTGTCGGTATGTCTATTTCCATGCAGGGTTCAGGTATCTCCAATGTAGATACAGCCGGTGCAGAGATTAAGCTTAATGATGATGGCTTTTATACATTGAAGATTGGTGCAACGGATATGGGAACCGGATGCGATACATCTATGACCCAGATCGCGGCAGAGACACTGCTGGCTGACATTGATCAGTTTATTGTTGCCGGTGTAGATACAGATATTTCACCTTTTGATCCGGGCTCTTATGCCTCCAGTACAACCTATGTGACAGGTATGGCTGTTTATAATGCGGCCTGTGATCTGAAGAATAAGATAATCACTGCCGGAGCGAAGATGATGTATCCGGATCGTTTCCTTGATGAGACAGACAAGGTGAATCCGAAGAAATTCTACTTTGACGGCAGCAGAGTGATGGAAGTGTCAACGGGCAAGACAATAGCCCTTCATGATATAGCCGTGCATTGTGCCGGTACAAGCGACGGTAATTATTTAAACGGCACAGGTTTCTATTCAAGTCCTGTGTCACCGCCGCCTTTGATGGCTGGTTTTGTTGAGATCGAGCTGGACAAAGAAACAGGTAAGTTTGACATCATTGATTATGTAGGCGTTGTTGACTGCGGTACCATCATTAACAGCAATATTGTCCGCGGACAGACAGAGGGCGGTATCTGTCAGGGTATCGGTCTGGCCATGTATGAGGATGTTCAGTACGATGCCAGAGGCCGTATGATGACAGATTCCTTTATGCAGTATAAGATCCCGAACCGTGTGGACGTGAAGAAGATCCGTGTTGAGTTTGAATCCAGTTATGAACCGACAGGACCTTACGGAGCAAAGTCCATCGGTGAAATTGTTATCAATACACCGGGACCGGCCATTGCAGAAGCTGTTTATAATGCCTGCGGGGTACGTGTCACATCGCTGCCGATCACACCTGAGAAGGTCAAGATGGGTATGCTCAAGAACGAACTGGAGAAACAGAAATAATGAAAGATTATCGGATTCATGTTGAAGAATTGCTGGATCCGCTGTATAGGCATGGCTGCAGAGTGTTTTCAGTCGTCGGTTCCGGCGGCAAGACAACATTGATCCGAAAAGCGGCCATGCATTATGCCAGATTATATCAAGTGGGAGTTGCTGCTTCAACAAAAATGTGTCTTCCGGATGGGCAGTGGGAATATAAAGGCTGTCCTCCGGCTGTTGTGTCGTCTGACGGGCAGGGAGATGCGAAGAGGCAGGCAGCTCCTATTTGCTTTTATACGGAACACATTCTGCCGGCAGGCAAAATCTGGGATCTGGGCGAGCAGATGTTAGGACAGGCACTGGAAGAAAGTGATCTGCTTCTGATAGAGGCGGACGGATCCAACCGAAAGCCCTTAAAGGGCTGGAGAGAAGATGAGCCGGTCATTCTTCCGGCAACAGAAGCCACTATTGGTATTTTGCCGATGCATTGTCTGGGAGAGATCCTTGATGAGACGAAGGTCCATCGCATGGAGAAATTTACTGCAATAACAGGATTAAGAACCGGGGATGTGATGACGGAGAAGGCTTATCTGCAATTGATAACGGCGGAAAATGGTCTTTTCGGACACAGCCTTGGCAGCAGGCGGCTGGTACTTAATCGTGTGAATGATCCGCAGCTTTATCAGTCGGCGAAAAAGATTGCCGAGACTGCTGCGGCATCAGGTGTCATAGACGGATGGATTGCGGGGTGTCTGGAAAATGAATGATCAGATATCAGAGATAACGGCTGTGATACTGGCATCCGGTTTTTCAAAAAGAATGGGGTGCAATAAGTTATTGCTGCCTGTGGAAGGCAAGGCCATGATCGCACATGTTTTTGATGCGGTCAGACAGGCAGGATTTGGGCAGACGGTTGTTGTGACGGGATTTGACAGCATTGCACAGATGGCAGTTGAAAATGGTTTTCTGGCGGTGGACAATGACAGCCCTGAGATAGGACAAAGCCATTCGGTTGTGTTGGGGGTACAGAAAACGTCACAATCGGCAGGATGGATGTTTTTTAACGGTGATATGCCCTGGTTGAAACCGGATACCATTGGAAAATTGATGGAATATGCGGATGCAGTGCATATTGTGGTACCAAGGTATGGCAGCCGTCCGGGGCAGCCGGTCTATTTCCCGGCTGCATTTAAGGAAGAATTATTGGCTTTGACAGGGGACCATGGCGGTCGGACCATTATACGCAGTCATCCTGACCGGGTCTGTTATGTGCCCATTGACAATATCAGACAGGGTGTGGATATAGATACGCCTGAGGGTTATGAGAAGGTAAAAAGGGGAGATTGGATTGAACAAGAATAAGACAATTATTATCAGAGGCGGCGGAGACCTGGCAACGGGAACCATCAGCTGTCTGCATCAGTGCGGGTATCAGGTATTGGTTCTTGAAATCGCAAAACCGACGGCTATCCGGAGAAGCGTTGCCTTTTCGGAGGCGATGTATGATGGGGAGACAGAGGTTGAGGGTATCAAAGCAAGAAAAATCACGCAGTTTTCAGAGGCAGAGGCCTGTTGGAAAGAAGGGATTATCCCGATTATCT
This sequence comes from Coprococcus sp., assembly GCA_050873705.1. Taxonomy (GTDB): domain Bacteria; phylum Bacillota; class Clostridia; order Lachnospirales; family Lachnospiraceae; genus Coprococcus_A. The sequence continues at coordinate 7,566 of JBNMJG010000023.1, forward strand.
GTGATGAAAAAGCGGAAGCAGTAAAGGTGGTACCGCATTTTGCTTTTGTGGATGCGGCTATTGCCAAGAGAAATCTGGGAACCACCATTGATATGGCAGATTTTGTCATTGGACTGGGGCCGGGATTTACTGCCGGTACGGATGTGGATGTGGTCATTGAGACAAAGAGGGGCCATCGTCTGGGACGTATTATCCGGGAGGGTCAGGCCATTGCCAATACAGGTATCCCGGGTATTATCGGCGGTTACGGCAAAGAGCGTGTCATTCATTCTGAGAATGCAGGTGTTTTCCGTGGTATTGCTCATATCGGGGATCTGGTGAAAAAGGGTGATCTCATCGCGAGAGTTGATGATACACCTGTGTATGCGACCCTGGATGGCGTGCTCAGAGGTATTTTAAGGGATGACTTATCGGTACCGGAGCATTTTAAGATTGCGGATATTGATCCGCGCTTATCAGAAAGGGAGAATTGTTTTACCATTTCGGATAAAGCAAGAGCCATTGCAGGCGGTGTTCTTCAGGCCATTTGCATCTACGAAAACAGGCTTTACAGTGGAGAAGGGAGACAATAATTATGAAATGTATACCAGTCAAAGAGGCAGTGGGGTCTATTTTGTGTCATGATATTACCCAGATTCTGCCGGGAGAATTTAAGGGACGTCGTTTTAAGAAGGGACATATTATTCAGGAAGAGGATATTCCGGTGCTTTTGTCCCTTGGTAAAGATAATATTTATGTCTGGGAAAATCAGCCGGGAATGGTTCATGAAAATGATGCGGCTACATTTCTGAAAGACATTACCATGGGAGACGGTCTGACTTTTGGAGAAATCAAGGAAGGCAAGATTACTTTTACAGCAGCCCATGACGGCCTTCTGAAGGTGGATGCAGACCGGTTATTCCAGCTTAATATGCTGGGAGAGATTTCATTTGCCAGTCTTCACAATAATCTGCCGGTGAAAAAGGGTGAAGCCGTTGCCGGAACTCGTGTCATTCCGTTGGTGATCGATCAGAAGAAACTGGATGAAGCCAAAAAAGTTCTGGATGGCCATAAGATTATCGAAGTGAAGCCGATGAAGTCTTTTAATATCGGTATTGTGACAACGGGCAGTGAGGTTTATTATCATCGCATCGAGGATAAGTTCGGACCAATCCTCAGAGGCAAAATGGAAGACTATCATTGTACGGTTGCCGGTCAGACTTTTGTTCCGGATAATAAAGAGATGATTGAACAGGCCATCAAAGACTGGCTGGATCAGGGTGTTGATATGGTCTTTTGTACAGGCGGTATGTCTGTGGATCCTGATGATCTGACGCCATCGGCAATTCGGGATACAGGATGTGAGATCATTACTTATGGTACACCAGTGCTCCCGGGAGCTATGTTCCTTTTGTCCTATTATACAGACGGCAGACCGGTTTTGGGATTGCCGGGATGCGTGATGCATTCCAAAGTAACTGTATTTGATCTGATCTTCCCGAGGATTCTGGCAGGAGAGAAGATTACAATGGCAGATATCGCGGCCTTTGGACATGGCGGTCTGTGCAGCAACTGTGCGGAATGTCATTATCCGAACTGCCATTTCGGCAAATAGGGGTGGCGAAACGCGAGCAAATAACGCCTGAACAGGAATGACTGCTGTTCAGGCGTTTGTACATCATATAAGTGAATATAAAACTTTCAGAGAATGTTATAAGTCGGCTTCTGTGAATTCGATGAGTCCGCGTCCGAGTTTGGATACTCTGGCGAGGGAGCGAACTTCGTAGCCATTGTCTTCAAGGCGCTTACGGCCGCGCTGGAAAGCCTTCTCGATGAGGATGGCAATTCCTGCGATGCTGGCACCGCCCATTTCAACAAGGCGTGTTGCGCCGGTGGCAGCTTCGCCATTAGCCAGGAAGTCATCGATAACAAGAACAACATCATCCGGCTGAATATAATTCTGAGATAATGTCAGTTCATAGCTGGTTCCCTTTGTGAAGGAAGTGATGTTGGTCTGGAATACATCGCCTGTCAGAATCTTGGATGTCTGCTTCTTCAGGATAACCATCGGTATGCCAAGTTCCATGGCCGTGTAGACAGCCGGTGCGATACCGGAACTCTCAATCGTAAATACTTTGGTAACGCCTTTATCCTTGTAATAAGAAGCAAATGTCTTGCCGATTTCACTCATCAAAACAGGATCAACCTGGTGA
>JBNMJG010000024.1:0-9534 GCA_050873705.1 Coprococcus sp.
AATTATCCGCAAGCATAAAGAGGAGCTGTCGATATATCCTAATGAATATTGGGATGAAAATGATATATTAGGATTGTTGGAGTGATATTTTGTATTTAAAGTATTATAAGGAATAGCTTCGGGAAGAGCGGTGTAATTTAGAAACAGATTGTTAAAAATACAGTCTGTTTCTTTTTTTGTGTGTAATTATAATTATTTTTATATATGAGCAAATATTCATACTTGACAACATATACCCCCATAGGTATAATAATAGCATATACATGTATGGGTATAGGAGGCATAAAAGAAAATGAAAGAATTAATGAGAAAATTGGAAGGAGTTCTTGAACTGGGCGGTATTAAGAAAGATATTACGCTGCTTGTGATTTCAGGGATTGCACTTCTGTTCAGTATTTTTGATGTGGTACCTTTGCCATTTAATGCCGCATGGGTGGCCATTGTGCTTTGTGGTATTCCGATTATTCTGGAAGCCATTATCGGATTAGTCACAGAATTCGATATTAAGGCGGATGTGCTGGTGTCCATAGCGTTGATTGCATCCGTTTTTATCGGCGAGGATTTTGCAGCCGGTGAAGTGGCATTTATCATGCAGCTGGGTGGTCTGTTGGAGGAAGTGACAGTGGCCAGAGCCCGGGCGGGGATTGAGAAGCTGGTACATCTGACACCTCAGACGGCAAGAGTGGTTGAAGGAGATAGTGAGAAAGTTATCCCAGCAGAACAGGTAAAAGTCGGAGATATTCTTCGGGTTCTTCCCGGTGAGACAGTGCCTGTGGATGGTGTGATTATTTCCGGACAGACTTCCGTGAATCAGGCGGTTATGACCGGTGAGTCTTTGCCTGTTGACAAAACGGTGGGGGATGAAGTATCCAGTGGTACCATGAATCAGTTTGGCGCATTTGTTATGCGGGCCACGAAGGTGGGGGAAGACAGCTCTATTCAGAGAATGATTCGTCTGGTTCAGTCTGCGGATGCAGGCAAGGCGAAGATTGTTGGTATCGCAGACAGATGGGCAACTTGGATTGTTGTTATCGCTCTCTCAGCAGCGGCACTGACATGGTTTTTTAGCGGTCAGATTATTCGTGCGGTGACGATTCTCGTTGTTTTCTGTCCATGTGCCCTTGTATTGGCAACACCGACAGCCATTATGGCAGCCATCGGCAACGCCACGAAGCACGGTTTTCTTGTCAGGGAAGGAGATGCCCTCGAACGATTGGCTGGCGTATCCAAGATGACATTTGATAAAACAGGTACACTGACTTATGGTACACCACAAGTAACGGTTGTGAAGAGTGTGAACGGAGCCTATAAAGAGGAGCAGCTTTATCGTCTCTGCGCTGCGGCAGAACAGATGTCGGAACATCCACTTGGCAAGGCAGTTGTCAGTTGTTATAAAGCTTCCTATAATAATGAAACTTTACCGAAAGCCGAGAATTTCAGCATGATACCGGGCCGTGGTGTGAATTGCCGGGCCGAAGGAATGGAAGTACTGGCAGGCAATCTGGAGATGCTGCATGACAATGGCATTGGTGTGGACGACAAAGTGTTGGAAGAAGCAGAAGGCTGGTTGAAACAGGGATGTACGATTATTTATCTTGTTGTTAATCAGGAAATGGCCGGTTATATCGCATTATCCGACACCATTCGTGAAGAGAGCGCAAATATGGTGGATGAGTTAAATGCTCTTGGCGTCCAGCCTGTACTTTTAACCGGTGACCATGAAAACGCTGCCAGAACCATTGCAGGCCAGCTCCATATTACAGAGGTACATGCCAACTGTCTGCCGGAAGATAAACTGAATCACATTGCAGATTATCAGAAGAAAAACGAAGCAGTCTGCATGATCGGAGATGGTGTCAACGATGCTCCTGCATTGAAGAAAGCTAATGTGGGCATTGCCATGGGCGGCATCGGCAGTGATATCGCTGTGGACGCTGCAGATATCGTTCTTGTGGATGATGAAGTCAAAGAACTGCCGCATCTGATCGCTATGTCCAAGCGCATGATGAAGACCATCAAGCTCAACATGACATTTTCAATGATATTGAACTTTATTGCTATTGTGCTGGCTATCACAGGTATTTTGAACCCGGTTGTGGGGGCATTGGTGCACAACGCCGGTTCCGTGGTGGTCATCATCAACTCAGCACTGCTACTGAACTGGAAAAGACATTAAAGGACAAAATTTCTATATGCCTGTTAAAAGGGATAAGAGACATTTAATAATTATTTTTAGAAGCGAAAGGAATGGAGAAAATGCTCTTTAACATTATTGGATTAGCAATAGGTATTTTACTTTTAATTGCAGGTGTAATTTACCTGATAAAAGAAAAAGAAGATCAAGACGCAAGAAAAATTTATATGATAACAGCACTGATTGGCGCGATTGTAACCGTATTTATGGCAGTGCGGTTGTTATAAAAAACGGCCTTTCAAGAGACGAAATCAATAACCTTTAAACGTCCGTCAAGAAGAATTTTTATAGAAGCAAAACTTTTCAAAAAATAAAGAAAGCTGTAAAGAATGAACGAATTCGAAAGCAGGTGCTTCTATCACGGCCAGTACTTAGGTGCTGTTTTTTAGCACCTTATGTACTGCTGCCAGTGATAGGCAGTGCGAACGTGCCTGCTTTGAACTCGTTCATTCTTTACAGCTTATTGATATTTATGGAAAGTTTTGCTTCCCTTATAGCTCCGGATGCCGTTTAAAGAAATCTTTCGTCTCGTTTCTGACCACACCGTTAAGTGCCAGCAGTGCGATCAGGTTCGGGAACGCCATCAGTGCATTAAAGATATCGGCAATGTTCCATACTGCGGCCACGGTCATGTAAGGACCGATGAAAACGCAGATGATATACAGCCAGCGGTAGGTTTTGACAGCGGTCTGATTTCTGTTCAGAAGATATTCCAGACAGCGTTCACCATAGTAATCCCATCCGAGAATGGTTGTAAATGCGAAGAATACAAGGCAGAGCATCAGTGAGAAGGATGCCACAACCGGAGGGAAGGGAAGCCCCTGCTGAAAAGCAGCTGTTGTGATGGCAACGCCTTCAAGGCCTGTATTCCATGTTCCGGTAATAACGATAGAAAGACCTGTCATGGAGCAGATAACGATGGTATCGATAAATGTACCTGTCATGGATACAAGACCCTGACGGACAGGTTCTTTGGTCTGAGCGGCAGCAGCAGCGATTGGTGCGCTTCCGAGGCCGGATTCATTGGAGAAGATACCACGCTGGATACCTTTCTGCATGGCCATGATCATGGTACCCATAGCACCGCCGGCCAAAGCACTGCCTGTAAAAGCAGATTTCACGATGGTTGCGATGGCAGCCGGAACAGCGGTGATATTGGTGATCAGGATGATCAATGCCAGTGCGACATAAAGAATAGCCATAAAAGGTACAACAACCTGAGCAACCTTGGAAATTCGCTTGATGCCGCCCAGAACAACCAGGCCGACGCAGAGGGTCAGCACAAGACAGGCAATAACAGTTGCCCATGAGTAAGTATTGCCGAAGAGGGAGACGGTATGTACCATATCCGGATCAAAGAAATTCTTTACTGCGGATGCGATACCGTTGACCTGTGTAAATGTACCGATACCAAACAGACCCACACCGGCACCGAAAAAGGCGAAAATTTTGGCGAGCCAGCGCCATCCGCGTCCCATACCGTTTTCAATATAGTAGAAAGGACCGCCGAGAACATGCCCCTCATCGTCAATTGTACGGTATTTGATGGCCAGAAGACCTTCGGCATATTTGGTAGCCATGCCGACGAAAGCGGCAACGACCATCCAGAAAAGGGCACCGGGACCGCCTGCAGCAATGGCAGTGGCAACTCCGACGATATTGCCGGTACCGATGGTTGCGGAAAGGGCTGTACATAAAGCACCGAAACTGGATACTTCACCTTCGCCGCCGTCTTCATTTTTAATCATGAATTTGAGTGCTTTGCCGAGATGTCTAACCTGAAGAACACCTAAGCGAATTGTTAAGAGACATCCTGTAAACAGGATTAAGATGATCAGAGGCAGTCCCCATACGACCGCGTCCAACCAGTTGATGAGATTGTTGATTTGTGCAAACATTCTTTTTCCTCCATCCTTTTGCCTGAGAGACTTGCAGTATAAGAAAATCCATTGGAAATCCTGATGCTGCGTACACCTTCGGCGCTCTTCTTTTGTATTTTGCATGATGCATTGTGAAGAGACTCTCCTGAGTATTAATTAAGTAATACAATGAAATAAATATTAGCATAGGCCAACTGTAATTTCAATGCTTTTTTGTGAAAAAAGAGAAAAACTGTAAAATTTTACCATGGTAATATGAAAGCGTGAAAAGACTTTGCATGCAATTTTCAGATGAAGACCGGAAGCAGTGTGCAAAGAGGAAATTTTCTTCGATAATTGCAAGGCGGTCGCTTATATGGTAAGCTAGAAATAAACAAAAATGCAGAAATTATCGCCGCTGTTGGATGAAACTTATGGCGGGAAGGAATATAGAGAAGAAGGATTATAAAGATGGTAAAAGTATACTTGGTCGAAGATGAGATTATTATACGTCAGAGTATCAAGAACAGTATTGACTGGGAAAAAGAGGGGTATGAATTTGTGGGGGATGCCAGCGACGGTGAGCTGGCATTGCCGGTGATTTTAAAAGAAAAACCGGATATTCTGATCACGGATATCCGTATGCCGTTTATGGATGGTCTGGAACTGAGCCGGATGGTCAAGGCAGAACTTCCGGATATCAAGATTGTTATATTGAGCGGGTATGACGATTTTGAGTATGCCAAGCAAGCCATTAAGATCGGCGTGGCAGAGTATCTGCTGAAGCCGGTGTCTTCAGCGGTGCTGCTTGAACATCTGTCGGAGATTGCCGAGAAGGTCAGAGATGAGCGGGAAGATCTGGCTTTGAAGAAGGTTTATTATCAGGAGATGCAGGAGAATGAAGAACTCATCAAAATGAAATTCCTGGGTGAGCTGATATCCGGCAAGATGTCCCTGGCAGATGCCCTGGAGAAGGGAAAGCGTTTTCATATGAATCTCGGCGGACCTTTTTACAGAATCATTCTGTTCAAATTTATTCAGGAGGATCATGTAAAAGCCGGTCAGTCTGAGGCTTTGGCCAGGGCGTATGCGGCCATCGGCAATTATGTTGATGGTTTGAAAGATGTTTTCCGTTTTCAGAGAGGCGTTGAAGGATGGGCTTTTCTTTTGACGTCCGTAGAAGAGGATATGGAAGCGCAGACAGAGAGTTTTATTGAAGGACTCAAAGAAGTGATCGCACCTTTTGAGACACTGACCTGGTTTGGCGGTATCGGCAGTGAGGCAGCAAGACTCCGCGAGCTGAGATATTCTTTCAGGGAGGCGGATAAAGCCTTTGCCGGCCGTTTTGTGCAGGAACCGAATCAGATCATTTCGGTGGAGCAGCTGAATTATGAACAGCAGGACAATGAATTTGATGCCAATATATTTGGTGAGATCAATCAATTTGATCAGATCATTACCCGTTTCTTAAGCAGCGGCTCCAGGGAAGAAGTGGAGAGCTTTGTCGGTGCATTATTTACAGAGATTTCAGAAGACCATTTCCGTTCACTGATGATACGCCAGTATATTATCATGGACATTTATGCCACGGTTTTGTCTTTCTGCAAGAAGCTCAGGAAAAATACCGGTGCAGACGGAGAGGCTGCGGGTCAGATGGAGAGCCTTCGGGAGAACGAAGAGATTTTGAAGCGGGCTGTTTCAACTGCGGAATCTGTTGATGATATCAAGGATTACATAGGAACGCTTTTGGATCATGCCATTGAATTGCGGAATACCCTCAGCGGCCGTCGTTATTCCGATATTATCCAGACTGCTAAAAAGAGGATAGAACAGGATTATATGTCGGAGGATATTTCCCTGAATACAGTTGCGGCGGAAGTCTGTATGAGTCCAAGTTATTTCAGCTCTGTTTTCAGTAAGGAGATGGGCAAGACATTTATTGAATATCTGACGGAAGTCCGGATGGAAAAGGCGAAGCAGTATCTGGTCTGCTCATCCATGAAAACCTCGGAGATCAGTTATGAAGTGGGATACAAAGATCCGCATTATTTCAGCTACATATTCAAGAAGACCCAGGGATGTACGCCGAAAGAATATCGTGCGGCCAGAAAGGGGTAAGCGATGTTTGGATATAAGAAGCTTTCCCTGAACCGCAAGATTATGATGATTGCTGTGGCAGCGATTGTGCCAATGATCTGCCTTGTCTGCTTTTTGCTGGGCACACTGTTTTATACAGCGGGAGCCTATGCGAATATTACCAATAATGTGGCAAAAGCCAATGAATATGTCCGGGATTTCAAACAGCGGATTGATTATACAACGTATCTGGCGGTGATCAATAATAAGAAAATAGATGAGCTGGATGTCGGAACGGTGACAGTCAACGGTATTTTAACGGTAGATCCCTATGAATATATTGATGAACTGAAGGGGGTTTGTTCGGAACTGGCCAGATCTGCAACCGTGGAGCTGAACCGGAGTCAGATGTATCGGCTGCGCAATACGCTGGATACATTGAAGGGGTGTATTCATGAGCTTGAAGACAATATCAGGAAGGAAAATTCTTACGACCAGAATATGGCAACGCTGGACAACGATGTCTATGCGCTGACGTCGTTGATTCAGTCCAGTATCCGTGATTATATTTATGCGGAAACATTGAATTTTGATGATGTCAAGGCACAGCTGGATGAGAATAACAGGAATATATTCTTCTTTACTTTTCTGACGGCGGTATTGGTTGTTGCATTGTCGGTGGGATTGTCTGTGCGTGCGGCCAGAAATATTACCGGTCCAATCCGCAATCTTTGTACATTGACCAGCAAGGTGGCCGGTGGTGATTTTACTGCTCAGACGAAGGATGTGGAGTCAGAGGATGAAATTGCGGTGCTGATGGACAATTTCAATGATATGACCAGAGAAATCGGACAGCTGGTGGAGGATATGCAGCGCAACCATGAAACACTCAGACTCAGTGAGACAAAGCTTCTGCAGGCACAGATTAATCCGCATTTCCTTTACAATACGCTGGATACAGCGGTCTGGCTGGCGGAGGCAAAACAGAATGATCAGGTCATTCAGCTTCTGACGTATCTGTCGGATTTCTTCCGGACTTCCCTGAGCAACGGGCAGAGCTTTATCACGATCCAGGAGGAACAGCGGCATATTGAAAGTTATCTGAAAATCCAGCAGTTCCGTTATCAGGATACCCTGGCTTACAGTATTGATATAGACAAGGATTTATACAATTTTACCATTCCGAAGCTGCTTTTGCAGCCCTTGGTTGAGAATGCCCTGGTCCACGGTATTCGCGGCAAGCGGGGCAAGGGAACGATTTCTGTGACGGGTCGTCTGGAGGGGAACAATATTGTCTTTTGTGTAACGGATGACGGTGTGGGCATGGATGAAGAAAAATTATATAATCTCCGTAAAGCGTCAGTGGACGGCAGTACCCGATCAGCCAATGTGGCGGCATTTGGTGTGGGCAATGTCAATGAGCGTATTCATATTTATTACGGAGAAAATTACGGATTATTTTTTAAGAGTCAGCCGAATATGGGAACGACAGCAAGGGTGATCATACCGGCAAGAAACGTTTCTTAAAACAGAAAATAGACTACATTCATAAAAAAGTGTACTTTTATCATAAAAAAGTACACTTTTTTTGAGTGGGTCAAAACATTCACAAAAAGTTCGAAAAATTTTAACCTAAAAAAAAGAATCCTCTGTTTCCAAAATTATGGGAATACGGTATGCTTTTTACATAAGATACTTATTGTTTCATAACTAGGAGGAGAAGAGTTTATGAAGAAAAGATTTTTAGGGGTATTATTGTCAGTAGCCATGGTTGCTGCAGTATTAGCAGGTTGTGGCTCATCAGGAGCAAAAGAAACAACAGCTCCGGCAACAGGCAGCGAAACAGAAGCTGCAAGCGAAGCAGCATCCGGTGAAACAGAAGCAGCCGGCAACACAGGTGATGTGATCACAGTTGGTTTTTCACAGGTTGGTGCAGAATCTGACTGGCGTACAGCTAACTCAGAATCTATGAAATCTACATTCAGCACAGAAAACGGTTATAACTTAATCTTTGATGATGCTCAGCAGAAACAGGAAAATCAGATCGCAGCGATCCGTAACTTCATCCAGCAGGAAGTTGATTACATCGTTCTTGCACCTGTAACAGAATCCGGTTGGGATACAGTTCTTCAGGAAGCTAAAGATGCAGAAATTCCTGTTATCATCGTTGACCGTATGGTAAACGTTTCTGATGACAGCCTTTACACAGCTTGGGTTGGTTCCAACTTCAAACTGGAAGGTCAGAAAGCATGCGAATGGCTGAAATCTTATGCAGAAGCTAAAGGCATGAGCGAAGTTAATATCGTAGATATCCAGGGTACAATCGGTGCATCCGCTCAGATCGGACGTACAGAAGCTCTTAACGAAGCAGTAGAAGCTAATGGCTGGAATCTGTTAGCTCAGCAGACAGGTGAATTCACACAGGCTAAAGGCCAGGAAGTTATGGAATCTATGCTGAAACAGTATGACAACATCAATGTTGTATACTGCGAGAACGATAACGAAGCATTTGGTGCTATCGAAGCTATCAAAGCAGCTGGTAAGACAGTTGGTCCTGACGGCGACATCCTTGTAATGTCCTTCGATACAACAAAACAGGGTATTACAGATACATTATCAGGTGACATCATTGTTAACACAGAGTGTAATCCTCTTCACGGCCCACGTGTAGAACAGATTATCAAACAGCTTCAGGCTGGTGAAACACCAGAGAAACAGGCATATGTAGAAGAAGGTATCTACGCTTATGGTTCTGATGTAGCATCTGTTACAGTTGATGGTACAGATTATGAAGTTACAGAAGTGACACAGGACGTTGTAGACGCTCGTGCATACTAAAATTTATAGGAATTAATTTTCCGGGAACATAATGATTGGCGTGGTAGAAAGAGGCAGAAGCCTGAAATGCTGCCACGCCAATTTTGTGCTTATACGTTACATGTCAACTTACCCGAAATGGGAGAGATTTTAGAGAGAGAATTTGAAAGCAGGTGAATGCTATATGTCCAATGATGTTGTTTTAAGTATGAGAGATATCTCGAAAACATTTCCGGGTGTCAAAGCATTGCAGCATGTAGATTTTACACTTCGCAAAGGTGAAATCCATGCATTAATGGGAGAGAACGGAGCCGGCAAGTCCACACTGATCAAGGTGCTTACCGGAGTACATAGTTTAGACGGCGGTGAGATCAGAATAGCGGGCTCTGATGCACCGATTATCAACAAATCCCCGCAGGATGCCCAGAGCCACGGTATCAGTACTGTGTATCAGGAAGTCAATCTTTGTCCGAATCTGTCAGTGGCAGAGAACCTTTTTATCGGACGTGAGCCGAGAAAGTTTGGTTTTATTGACTGGCATACAATGAATAAGAAATCAACAGAGCTCTTGAAGAGTCTGGATATTGA
>JBNMJG010000025.1:0-9486 GCA_050873705.1 Coprococcus sp.
CATGGAAATGACAGGAAGAGCCACTGCGATAGAGCAGCGGCCAAATCCTGTCATGTCATTGATTAATGCAATTTTCTTCTGATGATTATGATAATCTGACATATTCAGTTCCTTTCATGAAACAAAATTCAAGTCATTATAGGCAGGAACAGATGAGTTAACTGCCTTTCATATGATGACATATTCATTAGCGCTGAGTAAGGCGCTGGATATATTTCGGCAGATGTGCGGCCTGCAGTGCGGAACCGATCACATAGAAGAGAACGATGCCGACGATACCTTCCATGACAAGTCCCGGAATCTGTGTAGCACCTGTATAGATACTGCCGTAAAGAATAGAACCGCCGATGAAATAACCGATCACCATGATCACGATACCGACAATGCTGGCGATGGCTGTACGGATCTTAAACATATTGACAGTAAGACCTGTGCGGTTGGCAATGTAACCGATGGCAAAGCCCATGATACCCTTGATGATCAGTGTCGGGATGATCCACTGGGCATAACCGGTAAGCAGATCAGAAAGTGCGGAACCGATGCCGCCGGCCAGAAGGCCTGTCACAGGACCGAAGAAGACACCTGAGATGAGAATGAAACAGTTGCCGAGGTGGGCGTAACCCAATGGAATCGGGAACTGCAAAAACATTGTTGAAAGACACACAAGCGCGATGGCCAGTGCATTGATACTGATTGTTCTGGAATTTAACTTATTCATAACTGAAAACCTCTCTTCTGTATTAACATTACTTGATATCATACTGTGAAAGTGACATTTTTGAAATGGCCAGTTTCAGATTATTTCATATGGCCAGTTTGACTTTGATGCAGGTGGATATGTCACCGGGCAGCGAGAGTGGCGCAAAGCAGCAGAATATGGTATACTATGTGAAAATATCAATGTTTTGACAATACAGGATAACATAAGGAACAGAGGTGACATTTTGAAATTTATACATACGGCAGATATCCATCTGGGAGCAGCTCCGGACAGCAGTATGTCCTGGGCAGCAGACAGAGGAAGTGAACTATGGGAGACCTTTTACCGGCTTTTGGATAAAACAGAAAAATCCGATGTGGATCTGTTATTGATCGCAGGAGACCTTTTTCACTGGCAGCCGCTGAAGAGAGAACTCAAAGAATTGAATTATCGTTTTTCACAATTAACCCATACCAAGATCGTGATAGTGGCAGGCAACCATGATTACATTGGCACGCAGTCTTTTTATAAGGATTTTGAATGGGCGGACAATGTTGTCTTTTTCAGAAAAAATCACATATCTTATGTGTATATTGCATCGTTGAATTTAGTTGTTTACGGCATGAGTTACGACAGGCAGGAGATTACGGAGGCGATGTATGATCATCTCAGACCGATGCGCAGATTGAAGGACGGAAGTCCTCTGCCGGAAGGCTGCAGGCATATCCTTCTGGCCCATGGCGGTGACAGCCGTCATATTCCCATCAATCAGGATAAACTCAGACAGGCAGGTTTTGATTATGTGGCGCTGGGGCATATCCACAAGCCATGGATAGATGACAGAAGCCCAATGGCTTATGCTGGTGCGTTGGAGCCCATTGACCGCAATGATGAGGGCGTCCATGGTTATATACAGGGAATATTGAGTGACAAAGAGACAAAGATTGAATTTGTTCCTTTTGCGGAAAGGTCCTATATCACGTTGAACGCAGAAGTGACACCGGATATGACCATGCGTCAGCTGGCAGAGTCAGTGAAGGGGCTGATGGGACAGTGCGGCCGGCAGAATATGTTTCAGATTGTGATAGAGGGTTTCAGAAATGTGGATTTTGAACTGGATGAGGGAATGCTGATGCGGCTGGGACGGGTATTATCCGTCCGCGATCATTCGGTTCCGGATTTTGATTTCCAGCGTTTATATGAAGAAAATCAGAATAATATTATCGGGATGTATATCCGGCAGATTTCAGAGATGGATATCAGTGATGAACTGAAGGCGAAGGCATTAGGCTATGGCATGAAAGCATTGTTGGAGACACGATGAGATACATCATGATATTGACTGAATGAAATAGAGAATCAGGAGGCAGAAAATTGATTATAAAACAACTGAATCTGGACCATTTCGGAAAGTTCCATGATCGGGAGATTCATCTGGAGAAGGGAATCAATATTGTTTATGGTGCCAATGAATCCGGTAAATCCACGGTACATTCATTTATACAGTGCATGTTTTTTGGAACAGAGCGCCTGAGGGGGCGCGGAGCCGGTAAGGATATTTACACAAAATATCAGCCCTGGGATGGCGGTGGAAGCTACGAGGGCAGGATGCGTCTGACCTGTCAGGATCAAAACTGGCGTTTGATGAGGAATTTTCACAAGGATGACAGTCATCTGACGGTGATTGACGAAACGGGCGGACGTGAGATCCCATGCCGGGAGGATGATATTTCATCATTGATAGACGGAATGACTCTGTCAAATTATCGCAATTCTATTAGTTCCGGGCAGCTGTCACTGCAGCCGGATGGTCAGTTTACCACGGGAATGCAGTCCTATATGGCCAATATGGCCATGGGAGCGACTGATAATGTGGATGTGGGTAAAGCACTGAATTATCTGAAGGAGGAGCGCAAAAAGGCAGCATCAAAGTTTTCTCATCAGGAATATGAGGACTGTGTGAAAGAAGCAGAAAATCTCCGAAAGGAATTAGAAGGCCGGACGGCATTGATGTCACAGCAGAAGGCTATTGAAAAGGAGCGGGAGAATATACTGGAGCGCATTCGGCAGCTTGAGTGTGATGTGGATGATGCCATGAAGCAGGATCGGCAGGAGAGAATGAAGGCAATCCAGCTTATTCAGGAGAACAATGATGTGGCTGCCATGTATAAAGCCAAAAAAGCCGAGCTTCGTGAAATGGAGAATCAGACAGGCAGCCAGAAATATCAACAGCATTTAAATGATGTGATGGAAGAATATGAAGCGCGTCAGAATAAGCTGGAAGATGATCGTTCAAGATATAATGAATTGGAAGAACAAAGTGAAGGCAGCAGTATGAGAAATCTGGCACTTATTTTTCCGATAGCTGCGGTAGCTGTGCTTGTCTGGCTGGCAGGCGGCCTTATTGGTCTGAAAGGGATTGTGCATATTGCGGCTGCGGTGCTTCTGACATTACTTGCCGCGGGATTTGCTGTTATGCTGTTTAAGTCATCAGGAAAGAAAAGAGCGCGTATGGCGCAGCTTGAAGAAGAAATCGGTGAGCTTGAAGAGAAGCAGCAGGCGGTGCTCGATAAGTATCAAATAGAAGACATTAATGAACTGAAGCGAAAAGGCCAGGATCAGAGAAGTCAGCAGGAAGCGGTTGGACGTCTCAGAAAAGAGCTTGAGAATCTGAGAAGACGTTATGATCAGCTTCAGGAACCACTGAAGCCTTATCTGGAGAAGTATGGAGAAAGCGTGACACTGGAATCTTCAGCCGGTCAGAAACAGAAGCAGATGATCCAGCAGTTAAGACAGCAGGCCTCTGACCTGCTCAGACAGTCAGAACAGCTGAACTGGCAGATGGAGCAGTTGGATGAAAAACAGCGAAGTCTTGAAAAGCTTGAGACAAAGATCAGTGAACTAAAAGAGCAGAAGAAAAGCAGTGAGGAAGAGATGAAAGCGATTGAGCTGAGTCAGAAGACTATACAGGATATTACATCCCGGATACATGGCTCTTTTGGTACGCAGCTGGCAGACTATATTTCACAGCTTTTTTCCTATATTACGGATGGAGCACATAAGAAGCTGAATATTGATGAGAAGTTCCAGGTTACTGTTGATGATGACAGACAGCTTCTGCAGCCACAGCAATTATCAGCAGGAACAGTTGACCAGATTTATTTTTCTGTGCGGATGGCGGTCAGTCAGATGCTCTTTAACGAGCCGATGCCGCTGGTTCTGGATGACAGTTTTGCATTGTATGATGATGAGCGTTTGAAGAATACATTGAGATGGCTGGCAGATCAGAAAGCCTTTAGTCAGATCCTGATATTTACGTGTCACCACCGGGAGGCAAAAGTACTGGAGAGTTTAAATTGTGATTATAATTATGTGGAGTTATAAGTGAGGCGAAACTCTAAGTGTATTGAAAAAATGCCGACAATGAACGATTCAATGCAGGTACGTTTGCACTGCATATGAAAGCGTTTATTGTCGGCATTTTTAATTAGAAGGCTGTGAGTTTCGTCTCTTTGAATGTGACTTTCAGAAAATAATTAGAATCATGATTTTGATTATATATTGAGCATGGATCAAAATGGTATAAAAAATAGTCAATTATGTGCATGAGTATAAAAAATAGTCGAAATTTAGCGGGAAATTTATTGGTTCTTTAATGCAGTGCTGTGTAGTTAATAGACTTGAATGGTTGATATGCAGGCCTGTATAATATGTACTTGTTTTTTGATTTTTTAATTCGAAGTTTTGGCATGAAGTTTGCTTTATAACAAGAGTAAAAAGTATAAAGTATAAAGTAGAAGGAGATAGCCATGGATAAGAGATTAGAAAACAAAGTATGTTTAGTAACAGGCGGTGCGTCAGGTATTGGCGAATGCATTGTAAGAAAGTTGTCCGAAGAAGGTGGAATTGTCTATATCGGTGATTTAAGTGAAGAAAGAGGAACAAGTCTTGAGAAACAGGTGCAGAATTCTAAGTATGTAAAACTGGATGTAACCAGTCTGGATAATTGGAAACAGGCTATAGAATGTATTGTAATGAAACATAAAAGAATAGATGTGTTAGTGAATTGTGCTGGATTGGCTCAGACAGGCGCACCAATGGAAGATATGGATTTAAAAAGAGATTGGGATTTATTGATTAATATTAATTTGAATGGCACATTTTACGGTATGTACAGCGTGATTCCCTATATGAAAAAGAACGGTGGAAGTATCGTGAACATTTCATCTGTGTCGAGTCTTGTTGCGCAGTGTGGTGTTACTGGGTATACAGCAGCGAAGGGGGCAATTAATTCTCTTACGAGGGCTGCAGCAGTGGACTATGCACCGCAGTATATAAGATGTAATGCAGTTTGCCCAACAACAACAATTACACCAGCTGTTGAGAAGATTTTCAGAGAAATGCCGGAAGTGGAAGAAGCAATGAAAAAGGAGTGTGTTTTACCCAGATTTGGTTTGCCTCAGGATATTGCCAATACTGTTGCTTTTCTGGCCAGTGATGAGGCAGGGTATATTACAGGACAGATTATTGCAGTTGATGGCGGTTATGTAGCAAAGTAATGATTTAGAAGAGGATAAATTTTAAACACATAACATAGTAAAAGCGGAACCAACTATATTTCAGAGGTGATTTGAAAATGATTGATTCCGCTTCTTTTATTTAACCGCAATTATAACACAGGTTTTATTTGTGGTATTTGCGGTAGTAAGCCAGTGCGTTCTGGATCTTCGCGTTTGGATCGAGCAGTTCACTGATGGAGTGGTCGTAGTTCAGCTTGTCGATCATCAGGGCGATGTATTTGCTCAGGTCTACGTTGATGTAGTATGGACGGGATAATAAGTCCGGTGTCTGATAAATAACATTGGTTGTCAGAACTTTGGAGATAAGACCCTGTTCATAATACTCATCGAACTGTTTCAGGCCGTTTGTAAACAGACCAAATGTTGCGGCAACGAAGACACGTTTTGCTTTACGTTTTTTCAGCTCTTTGGCAACATCCAGCATGCTTTCGCCGGAGGAGATCATATCGTCCACGATGAATACATCTTTGCCTTCAACGGATGAGCCAAGGAATTCATGAGCAACGATCGGGTTGCGGCCATTGACAACTCTGGAGTAGTCTCTTCTCTTGTAGAACATACCCATATCAAGACCGAGAACGTTGGAATAGTAAACAGCACGTCCCATAGCACCTTCATCCGGGCTGATGATCATCATATGATCGCTGTCCACCTGAAGGTCAGGTACGTTGTTGAACAGTGCTTTGATAAACTGATAAGTTGGCTGGATGCTGTCAAAACCACTGTTAGGAATTGCATTCTGTACACGTGGATCATGTGCATCAAAAGTAATAATATTCTCAACACCGAGAGCGTGAAGTTCCTGAAGTGCAACTGCACAGTCCAGAGATTCACGGGATGTACGTTTGTGCTGGCGGCTCTCATAAAGGAATGGCATGATAACATTGATACGGCGTGCTTTGCCTGCTGCTGCTGTAATAATACGTTTTAAATCGGAATAATGATCGTCTGGTGACATCTTATTCATATGTCCGCAAAGGGAATATTCGATTGAATAGTTCGTCACGTCAACAAGTAAGTATAAATCCTTACCGCGGATAGAATCAAGGATGGTACCCTTCGCTTCGCCGGAACCGAAACGGGAGCATTTTGTATTCACGATATAAGAATCTTTGATTCTGTCATCCTGGTGAAGAACATCTTCACGTTCTTTTCTCCAGTCAACGATATATTCATTGACCATCTTGCCAAGTTCACTGCAGCTCTGAAGCGGGATAATACCTAAATCGCCTACTGGAATTGAGTTTCTAAACTCTTCAATGTTCTGAGCCATAATATACCTCCATCATGTGTTAACTTAATCAAACAAAAATCGACATTGTTGTCCACTTTATTTATAACGTATCCGTCATAGGATGTCAAGGCGTCTTAGTCGGAAATTGCCTTTTTAATTCGGATATCGTCACCAAGGATCAGCATGATCTCATAATTGCTGATCAGTCTGGAAAATATTCTTTCACTGTATTCGTTCTGCAATTCATCCAGAGATAAATTGGTAGAAATAATCGTGGATTTCCTTGCAAGAAGCCGTTCGTTGATACACAGAAAAAGCTGTGAAGTAACAAAGGCATTGTTCAGCTCTGTTCCGAGATCATCGATGATCAGCAGATCACAGTCAAGGATATAATGAAACATATTCTCATCAGTGTCATCCATATCATCATTCCCGAAGGTATTGTTCTGAAGAATATCTACCAGATGGAAGGCGGTGAGGTAAATAACAGTGTGGGATGTGTTGAGCAGTTCACGGGCAACGCAATTGGTCAAAAATGTCTTGCCGACACCGGTGTCTCCATAAAAAAGAAGATTGCGGGCCTGTTCATCAAAATGGTCAATAAAATAATGGCAGGTAGTTAAAACAGCCTGCATATTCTCACGTGGGCTGATACCGAGATTCCGGTTTTTCACGTCAGAATAGTAGCGGATATCGAAGGTATCAAAATTCTCCCGTTCAAGAACTTCATGGATATTGGATTGACGGTAAAGCAGATCGACCATAGCCTGCTTGAAGCAGTGGCACTTCTCGTCGCCGATAAAGCCGGTGTCATGACAGTCCGGGCAGGTGTAGGTTAATGCCAGATAGTCGGACGGGTAACCGGCCTGGGCCATGAGAAGCTTCTGCTGATGCTGAAGCGCCTGAATCTGCTGCTGCATATCCTGCAGCTGGCCGGTCTGTCCAATAACTGCGGCACGTGCTCTGTCAGCGTAAAGGGCAGCAATCTGATCTTCAAGGTCACGATAAGCAGGAAGCTTATTGCAGAGCTCTTCATAGCGCAGCGTCTGCTGATGGCGGTGTTCCATCTGGCGGAGATCATATTGACGCATGATGGCCTGATATTGGGAATTCTTTAAGTTCATACTGATGTCTCCTTTTATTTATCGGCGGAACCGTTTTGAATCTTCGCAGCCAGTTTCTTCTCAAGGGCAGCATAATCGTAGCTGCGCTGATTGAAGTTGTGAAACTTGTTGGAAGATGGGCGGGACTGCTTGACCGTCGTCGGCCGTTTGACAGGGGCGGAGGCTTTCTGGGCACTGCGCGCTTTGTCGGCAGCCAGTACTTCGGTCATTGTATAGGCACCCAGGGATTTCCAGTTGCTGAGAATCTTATCTGTATATTCAAAACTTGGTGTATGGACGGCCATCATGGTTCGGCGGCAGGCCTCAAGAATCAGATCGATACTGAAACCGTATGTGCGTGTCCACTTATTGATATATTCTGCTTCTCCGGCGGCAGGCATGCGCCCGCCAAGACCAAAGGCCTTCAAAACCGCAAAGCAGGCTTTCTGATGGGTCTCGCTCTGAGTACGTGCTTCGTCTGCTGTGGTGATATGCAGATCAGCCCAGGATAAAGCAACCTTCTCTATGTAGCGCATATGGGTATGGCCGTTAGATACACAATATTCAAAAAGATATTCTATGAGATCTCTGGAGAAACCGAGTTCATCGTAGAAATAATAGATCGTATTCAGATCCGTAGGACTCAGCGGACGGCCGAGATACTGCTGAATGATAAAAATCAGCTGGGAACCATCATCACTCTCGGAAAAGCGATGGAGTTCCTGTGCAGAATGGGGCTGCCGGCTGTCTGAGGCAGCAGCGGCTATCTCTGAATTGCCGGTCTGACTGATGCCGGACCGGACAGCGGCAGTTGGTACTGCGGTGTGCTCAGAACCGACTGCAGAGGAAGAGGCCCGGTATTCTGATGGGGTGATGGAATTGAGACAGATACCGGCAATGCTGCCGTCACGGTCAAAGGAAAGACGCAGCAGACCTTCTGATTCCCAGTACTTCAGTGCACGGGTCACATCATTCTCTGTCATAAAAAATATATCAGCGATGCCGCTTAAAGAGAGGGCATGATCCGGCTGTGAAAGCCAGCGCAGGAGATAAAGATAAATTTTCAGGAATTCTCCATTGGCCCGCGGCAGATAGTGATCAAAAAAAGCATTCGGTATGACGGTGGCGTCATCGGAATAACTTGCAGATAATGTAATAGGTTTCGGCATAAAGCCACCTCCGGGGAAGTAATATTAATTATGAATAGTATAACATAAAGCGTAAAATTTGAGAATAGAGGGACTTTGTGAAGCAATGTGGATATTTTGGTGGAGAAAATTGTGGATAAAGTGGATAACTGGTGGATAGTCTCTCGGATTTTTATTTTTGAAATGTCGAAAAAGCCCGTAAAATGCGGGGTTTAGACGAAAAATGAATAGAGGTTTGCGGACAATTATGTAAACAAAAATATCCACCGGATTTATCATGGATTTTTGTTGATAAATCGGTGGATATTGTGGATAACTTTACTTAATGAGCGCTTCTCCTACTAAAACAACGTCTCCGGCTCCCATAGTTATCAACAGGTCGCCGTTGATACATTTTTCACGCAAAAATTTTTCAATCTCCTCAAAGGATGGGAAGTAGTAGGCTTCTTTGCCTTTTTCAAGGAGAAGTTTCTGGATATCCTTTGAATGAATATCACCCGGATCAGTTTCACGGGCAGCATAGATGTCTGCCAGAACAATTTTATCAGCCAGTGAAAGCGCATCAGCAAATTCGTGGAAGAAAGCTTTGGTACGTGTGTAAGTATGCGGCTGGAAGACACACCAGATCTGACGATGCGGATACTTCTGTGCTGCAGTGAGAGTGGCTTTGATCTCTGTCGGATGATGTGCGTAGTCATCAATGACAGTAACGCCGTTAAAC
>JBNMJG010000026.1:0-9379 GCA_050873705.1 Coprococcus sp.
ACTTTCTCCAATGTATCCGGAGACTTAAAAGGTACGCTGCCTGCCATCGGCAATTCAGACACGCCGCTCTTTCTCGGCAAAACAGAACCATTTGCCGCAAAAGCGACCCAATGATTTTCGGCAAGTATTTTTCTTAATGCATTCTGATCTTCTGCCAGCCAGACTGCCTGCTCCACTTTCTGATGGTCCAGCCGTCTCCAGCACAAAGCATTTTCAATGCATTCCGGCAAAAACTCAAACAGTATCTTTTCAAGCTCTTTTGCCTGAATCGTTCTTCCAAATGCCGGAAATCCCACATGAAATCTGAGAATAATTCCCGCAGCATCAATCTCACAGGCACTGCGTTCAAGTACCTCCTGACCGCATCTGCTGATACTCATCAGTCCGCTCTTTCCTGAGCCCTTTGCTTTGAAATTACATTTTTCAAACTGTCGTCCCGCTTCACGGACAATATAATCTCTCAATGCAATTTCCGCACAATTGCTCTCATAATACCTCTTCGGTATTCCCGCCTGCCGGTGAGGCATTTCCACATGCAGACTGGAGGGAGATGCAAAAGGATCTCCCTGTACATGATCAATGATTAATTTATATTTTTCAAACTGATAGGTTCCGGCCAGGGACTTATATGCAGGATAGCTTCTCCTGTCCATTCCGCGCAGTTCTTTACGAAGTTCTTCAGCCGTTCGCATGATATTTACTCCTTTCGGCCATTTTGACTCTTCCTATTTTATTACAACTCTATCCATCGGTCAATGACGGATAAAAGGAAAAGGCTGTCCCAAGCTGCATTTTTTTGCAGATCAGAACAACCTTTCAAGGAGGAGGGAAAAAGATTTAACTTTGACTTAACCGAGAAGAATCGTTAACCTTTCACGCTTCCAAGGGCTACACCCTGTACAATATGTCTTGATAAAAACAGATAAACAATGATAACCGGGAATATAGAAAACGCGATCATAACATAAACCTGCCCCATATCAAATTTCAGCCAGTCTGCACTTCGAAGCTGTGCGATCAGGATCGGCAGCGTTTTCTTTTTGTCATCATGCAGAATCAATGCCGGTATAAAGTAATTATTCCAGCTGCTGACAAAGGTAAATATTGCCTGAACCGCTATAGCCGGTTTCAATAACGGTAAAACGATGGTATTAAAAATCCTGAACTCTCCGGCACCATCAATTCTTGCCGCTTCAATCAATGCCAGCGGCAGTGAGCTATCCATATACTGTTTAATATAGAAGAAAGTAATAGGCGCTGCAATCGTCGGAACAATCAGCGGAATGAAGGAATCCTCCAGTTTCCATGAAGATATCATCTTCACAAAACCAAGAGCCGTTACCTGTGTCGGAATCATCATAACCATCAATATAAAGGTAAACATAAAGCGTTTTAATTTAAAATCATAAGCATGAATGGCATAAGCTGTCATTGAAGAAAAATAAACACTCAATGCTGCACTTAAAGAGGAAACGATCAAACTGTTAATCAGGCCATGCCAGACAGGCAATGTACCATGAATCAAATTTGTCCAGTTTTCAATCAGATGACTGCTCGGGATCATGGTAAATCCTGACTGAAGTTCACTATTGGAGCGCGTGGCATTAATAAAAAGGACATAAAACCAGAACAGACACATGATCGTCACAAGAACCAGTACAATATATGCAATCAGACGCTGGCTTTTAATGCCCAGGCCCTTCTTCAAACCTGTTTTATTTTTTTCAGTCATTGATGTCACCCCTTCCTTTCACTGTTGCCGGATACCTTAAAGACAATCAGACTCAGTATACCTGTGATAATGAACAGAACAACCGATAAGGCACCGCCCATACCGTAGTTCTTACTGTACAGATGCTTGTTCAGGAACATGATCAGCGTCATAGAGGAACGCATCGGATCACCTGTACCATTGGTAAGGATCTGCGGTACATCAAACAACTGAAGACCACCGATCATAGATGTGATAATGACATAAATCAGGATCGGTCGAAGCAGCGGCAGTGTGATCTTAAAGAAAACCTGTGTCGAAGTAGCCCCATCCACCTCTGCTGCTTCAAAAAGTTCCATGTCAATTCCCATCATGCCGGCCATCAGAAGAATCGTTGTATTGCCGAACCACATCAGAAAGTTCATAAATGCGATCAAACCTCTTGTACTCCATACATTAGACAGGAATTTGTATCTTGTTGAAATAATCCCCAGCTGAAGCAGCATAGAATTGATGGGACCATTATCTGAAAACAGTGCAAAAAACAGCATCGCAAATGCAGACGCCATGATCAGATTCGGCAGGTACATGACTGTCTTAAAAAATCTGGAACCTCTGAGATGAAGACGTGTATTGGAAAACCATGCCCCCAGTAAAAGCGAAAAGATAATCTGCGGCACAAAACACATGATCCACAAAATAACCGTATTCTTGGCATAAATCCATATATCTCCATTTGAAAACAATGCTTTGTAATTGGCCAGACCGACGAAATTCGGTCCAATCTGTTTCAGTCCGGATAAATAATTCTCAAAAAAACTATTGTAAATCGTTGTGATCAACGGAATCAGCTGAAATAAAATATACACGACCACAAACGGAATAAGAAAAATGTATCCCCATTTATTATAACTTACCACTTTGCTTCTCTTATTCATAGGCCCCTCCTTCTCCAAAACCTTTTATTACAGAGCTCACAGCAGCACTTTGTCCCCACATCAGGTCTGCTGTCAGCTCTATACTTTCTGTATATCCTCCCCTGACATCAACATCAAATATGCTTTGTCAATTTCATCCAACGGATGTAAAAACAGCTGTGCCTGCCTGCATCGCTGTCAGGCAGGCACAGCTGCTTTACTTATTGTTTAATTCATAACCTTGTCATTACTGTTATTAATGTGTTAATTCCGGATATTTTTCCTGAACTGCTTTGTAGAACAGTTCCAGAGCATCGTCAAGAGATGCATTGCCTTCAAAGTAATTCTTCATTGCTTTCTGGAATTCTTCGTTGCAGCCCTGGTCATAATCGGAAAGGTTATCCAGTTTGATCTTGTCTGCACCTGCACAATACATCGCCAGTGGATTCTGTCCGCCAAGGACTTCACTCTTATAGCTTGTATCTGCTGCCATTGCTTCCATAGCCGGTTTATTGTTAACGAAATCATTATCCTCTACAACGATATCTTTCATAACATCTTCATTTGTTGTCATCTGAAGCATGATATCTTTGATAATGGATGGATTATCTGTTCCTTCTGCTGCACAGATCCATGTACCGCCCCAGAAGAAGCCCTGAGGACCTTCTGTTGCTGCCCAGTCACCATCAATACCATTGCCGCCAAGTGTGAAATCTACAAACCAGGCTGGTCCAAAGTAGCAGAACACTTTACCTTCATCGAAGAAACCTTTCTTCCAGTCATCAGACCAGAGATCAAATGTATTGGTTTCACCTTCATCTACCATTGCTTTGGATGCATTGACCCAATTCATGATATTGTCATCAATTGTAATCTTGTTGTCAACAACCCAAGGTGTTGAAACATTATTGGAATAAACACGGTATGTATCATTGACAGATGATGTCATATAATATCCGGCATTCTTCATTTCTTCTGCTGTTGCATTGAATGTATCCCAGTCTGCCAGTTTTTTCTGAACTTCTGCAGGATCATCTGTACCAAGAACATCTTTGGCAATTGAACGTCTGTAGATCAGAACACCCGGACAGCCCTGCCATGAAAGGCCTTTAAGTTTGCCGTCAGAATCTGTAACAACATCTTTTGTATACTGATACTGATTTGCAAGATCTTCATCTGTAATGCCAAGATCTGACACTGGCATTGTATAATCGGTATTCACATATTTTAATGCATAATCTGCTTCAACAAGGAAAATATCGATCTTGTCATCAGCTGCTGCATCATTCTGTTTCAGAAGGGCTGCATCCAGATTATTCTGATAAGCATTATTGTCATTTGGTGTGATGTTCCATTTAACAGTGACATCCCCTATTTTACCTGTTGTCGCATCAACTTCCTCATATGCTGCATAATGATCTGTAATACGGGATTTAAATTCTTCATTCCAGCAGTAAATGTTTAAAACCTTGCCTTCATCCCCTGCTGCCGGTTCTGCTGTACTCTCAGCTGCCGCTGTCTCACTTCCGGCTGCCTCTGTTGCCGGAGCTGTCGTCTCTTTACTGCCGCTGCTGCCGCAGCCTGCAAGAACAGATGCGATCATTGCTGTCGTCAACAATACACCTAAAAATCTCTTTTTCATAAAAATACCTCCTTTAAAACTTCCCTTTACATTTATTTTGATATTACACCCGTAATATAATATCCCTCATCATCTTCTGCCGACAGTTTTTCCCTCAAGCACCCTTCCTTCAATGACAACCGGCTCAATCACCGTTGTCTTCGGTCTCTCAATGAGATCCACCAGCTTTGAAGCTGCCATGCCGCCGATCTCCTTTGTGTTCTGCCAGATGGTCGTCAGCTGCGGCTCTATATGGCGCCCGATGAGAATACCGTCATATCCGGCTACCGAAATATCATCCGGGATTCTCAGCCCCCTGCTGCGAATCACATTCATACCGCCAAAGCAGGCAAAATCATCAGGATAAATAATACATGTCGGCGGATCCAAAAGATCCAGAAGTTTCTCAGTTGCCTCCCCCGATGCCTCTGTACTTCTGTATGCTGCCTCCAGTACATAACTGTCCGGCACCTCTATGCCAAGTTTTTCTGCTGTCCTGTAAAAGGATGAAAGCCTCTTCTGGGTAACCGATGAATCTGCGCCATGGATATAAGCAATTTTACGATGTCCCTGATCATGGATATAGGTCAGCAGATCCTGCATTCCTTTTACATTGTCTGACATAATGGCAATGCGGTTATTGAACAGATGATCAATGGTCACCACCGGGATATCACTCTGGATCAATTCATACACCTGGGGATCATTAAAATCCACACAGGCCACAACCACACCATCAAATCCCCGATACTTGCAATGCTCAAGAATCGTCAGATTGTTGCGTCCTATCGGATTGCTGTTGATGAAAGTAATATCATAACCTTTCTCCTCAACTGTCCGCTTAAACCAGTCCAGCACACTGGCAAAATAGTCATGGGTCAGACCACTTCTGGCTTCATCTACAAACAGCACACCGATATTATGTGTCCGATTTGTCTTCAATGCCCTTGCCTGTGCATTCGGCAGATACCCCATCTCTCTGGCCACCTGACGAATATAAGCCTTTGTGTCCGCCCCGATGTCTTTATGATCATTCAATGCTTTACTTACTGTTGCAATACTGACATGGCATGCAGCAGCAATCTCTTTCATTGACGGCATATACTCGTCCTCCTTTTCAAAAACTTTTACTTAATCGTTTTCTTAAGCTCAATATACAACACATTGCTGTTTATTTCAAGTGTTTTCTTTTATCAAACCATCATTTTGTACATTTTATATGTTTTTAAAGCCATACAATTTTCTATTTCGCCTCATTTTTGGTATAATTTCACATTTTCGTATTGTATACATTTATTTTCCTTTTTACGTTTTCGTTTTTATGCACAATTTTTTCTGACTTTTTCGTATATTTATCTGAATTATTAGATTTTACATCCATATAATTAGAATTGCTCCTTGAATTAGGCGATAAATTCCTGTATACTCAAGATATCTCCTCTAATTATTCTTACTTAATCGTTTAAATACTCTTTAAGAAAATGGAGGAATTTGCGAATGAAATACGGTTATTTTGATGATGCAAACCAGGAATATGTCATCACAACACCCAAAACACCGCTGCCCTGGATCAACTATCTGGGCAATCAGGATTTCTTTACCCTGATATCCAACACCTGCGGCGGCTATTCTTTCTACAAAGATGCCAGACTTCTCCGTCTGACCCGCTATCGCTACAACAATGTTCCTTACGACAGTAACGGAAAGTACTATTTTATCAAAGACGGGGATCTCACATGGAATCCCGGATGGCAGCCTGTCCAGACAGAATTAGACAGCTATGAATGCCGTCACGGAATGGGGTACACCCACATTCTTTCTTCCAAAAATAATATTTCCGCCGACTATCTGACCTTTGTCCCGCTGAATGATACATGTGAAGCAACCAGCCTGACACTCACCAATCACGATACCCACGCTAAAACGCTTCAGTTATTTTCTTATGTTGAATGGTGCCTCTGGAACGCAGATGATGATATGAAGAATTTCCAGCGCAATCTCAGTACCGGTGAAGTGGAAATCGAGAGCTCTGTTATTTATCACAAAACAGAATACAGAGAACGCCGCAATCACTATGCTTTCTTCTCCGTCAATGCAGAAATTGACAGCTTTGACAGTGACCGCGACAGTTTTCTCGGGGCTTACCGCGGCCCGGACCGACCTGCGGCAGTTGAAACCGGACACTGTTCAAACTCTGTTGCCAGCGGCTGGTCACCTATCGCCGCTCATCAGATCAACGTCACGCTGGCACCCGGCGAATCCAGAAATTTTATCTTTATCCTTGGTTATATTGAAAATGATGAAAAAGAAAAATGGTCTTCTTATGGTATTATCAATAAAGAAAAATCCCAAGCCATGATCGGCCGTTATTCTGATCAGTCTGCTTTTCTCCGGGCTTTTGATGCACTTAAGTCCTACTGGTCAAACCTGTTTTCGGCTTATCAGGTTCAAAGCAATGATGAACGGCTTAATCGAATGGTCAACATATGGAATCAGTATCAATGCATGATCACCTTCAACATGTCCCGTTCTGCATCCTATTACGAATCCGGTATTGGCCGGGGTATGGGATTTAGGGATTCCTGTCAGGATCTCCTTGGCTTTGTCCACCTGATCCCCGAACGTGCCCGTGAGCGCATCATCGATATCGCTTCCACACAATTTGCAGACGGTAGTGCCTACCATCAGTACCAGCCCCTTACCAAAAAGGGAAATTCCGATATAGGCAGCGGATTCAATGATGACCCACTCTGGCTGATCGCATGTACCAGTGCCTATATCCGCGAAACCGGTGATGTTTCCATCTTATCTGAATCGGTACCTTTTGATAACGATATATCTGCGTCCTGCCCCCTTAATGAACATTTGAAACGCTCTTTTGACTATATTGTCACACACAAAGGTCCTCACAAACTTCCGCTGATCGGCCGCGCAGACTGGAACGACTGCCTGAATCTGAATTGTTTTTCCAAACATCCCGGCGAATCTTTCCAGACCTACGGACCAAGTGAAGGCCCCGTTGCCGAATCTGTCTTTATCGCTGCAATGTTTGTCAAATACGGTCAGGAATACGCCGACCTTCAGACTTTAATCGGCAATGAGAACGAAGCACTCCGGGCAATTTCAGAAGTCCATACCATGTATGATGCCGTTATGCAGTCCGGATGGGATAGCCAATGGTTTCTGCGTGCTTATGATGCCTTTGGCCACAAGGTCGGAAGTCACGAATGTGATGAGGGGCAGATCTATATCGAGCCGCAGGGCTTTTGTACACTGGCCGGCATCGGTGTCAAAGAAGGTATGGCCCGTCAGGCACTGGATGCCGTCCACGAAAAGCTTGAATCCAAATACGGCATCATGCTTCTTCAGCCAGCCTATACAAGATATCATCTGGAACTTGGAGAAATCACCTCCTACCCGCCTGGCTACAAGGAAAATGCCGGTATTTTCTGTCACAACAATCCATGGGTTTCAATTGGTGAAACCGTCATCGGACGGGGCAAAGAGGCCTTTGAAGTTTATAAGAAAACCTGTCCGGCTTATCTTGAAGAAATCAGTGATATACACCGTACAGAACCTTATGTTTATTCACAGATGATCGCCGGCAGAGATGCTGTCCGTTTTGGAGAAGCAAAAAACAGCTGGCTGACAGGCACAGCCGCCTGGACTTTCGTCAATGTTTCACAGTACATTCTCGGTTTATACCCAACCCATCACGGTCTTCAGATCAACCCGTGCATACCATCCGATTTTGGTGATTATACTGTTACCCGCCGTTACCGGAACACCCTTTATCATATTGTTGTTAAGAATCCGGATCATGTGGAAAAAGGTATCTGTTCTCTGTCCGTCAATGGTCAACCGATATCCGGCAACATTATTCCGTATGATCCATCTCAGTCTGAAGCTTCTGTTGAAGTCATTATGGGCTGACTGCAATAGGTTGACAGCGACAAAAAACGACCATCACTGAATTTCCCTTCAGTATGGTCGTTTTTATTCTGCATATATGTATCTTTATCCACTTTCAAAATCCACTACAAAAACATCAGCAAATGATAAACCAGGAATGCACAGATCCAGGCAATGGCACACTGCAGAATCACAACTCCAATAGCCCACTTCTGTCCCAGCTCTCTTCTAATTGATGCGATTGCTGCCACACAAGGCGTATAAAGCAAACAGAAAACAAGCAATGCTGCCGCTGCCTTTGTTGAAATCAGTGATGTCAGGGCTGCCGTTGATCCAAACAGAATAGATAATGTGGAAACAACACTCTCCTTTGCAATAAAACCGGTGATCAACGCAGTGGAAATTCTCCAGTCTCCAAATCCCAGAGGGGCAAAAACAGGTGCGATCACGCCGGCAATTCCCGCCAGGATACTGTCTTTGGACTCTGTCACCATATTCAGATGCGGACTGAATGTCTGCAGGAACCAGACAATGATCGTAGCAAGGAAAATAACTGTAAATGCTCTCTGCAGGAAATCTTTGGCCTTATCCCAAAGAAGCTGAAGAACATTTTTGGCTCCGGGCATTCTGTAATTCGGCAGTTCCATAACAAACGGCACTGCATCCCCTTTGAAAATACTATTCTTGGCAATCATTGCCACTAAGATACCCACTGCAATACCGCCAAAATAGAGTGCAACCATGATCAGGCCACTATACTTTGGAAAGAAAGCTGCTGTAAAAAATCCGTAAATCGGCAGTTTGGCTGTACAGCTCATAAAGGGTATCAGCATGATCGTCATCTTACGGTCTCGTTCCGACGGCAGGGTTCTGCTGGCCATAACTCCCGGCACCGAACACCCGAAACCAATCAGCATCGGTACAATGCTTCGCCCCGAAAGTCCAATCTTTCTCAGCAGCTTATCCATAACGAAAGCCACTCTGGCCATATAACCCGTATCCTCCAGAAGAGACAGAAAAAAGAACAGCGTCACTATAATCGGAAGGAAACTTAACACACTGCCGACACCATTAAAAATACCGTTAATAATCAACGAATGAAGCGCGTCATTGACATTCCACGCAGTCATTCCGGCATCTGCAAGCTCTGTCAGCCAGGCAATCAGCTGTTCAAGCAATCCCTGCAGCCATGCACCGATCACATTAAATGTCAGATAA
>JBNMJG010000027.1:0-9085 GCA_050873705.1 Coprococcus sp.
GCAGTCAAAGAGTCGGAGTGAATTTAGACCTTCGATACATACAGCTTCAGAACCGTTGGCTGTCAGGTCAGCATTGTTGACGGCAATATCTGCTGTACTGTAGACAGCCGGGGAACCGGTGCCGTTGGAAGTGTAGGATCCGCCGTTTACGACCATTGTACCGCCGCCTCTGTCGCTTCGGATGGCAGCAGAGGATTCACCGGAAGTTGTTACATCCAAATCCCATGCGTATAATGTACCGCCGCCGGCAGCGTGGATGCCGCCGGAAGTATCCTGAGTGGTTGTGATGGTGGAGTTGGCGGCATAAACGGTACTATTGTCTCCGTAAGAGAAGATACCGGCACCGCCCTTTGCATCGGAAGTAATGGTGCTGTTGTTAATGTAGGAAGTACCATCTGTTGTCAGCATTGCCGCACCCACGCCATAGAAACTGGAATTATCACCGCCTGTGCTGTCATCAGAATCACGGCTGACAGTAACATTATCAAAGGATACGGAAGCGCCGTTGTCCACAAGGGCGGCATTCTCATCTGTACCTGTGGATGTCAGATCGGTATCACTGACTTCTGTATCGGAGGTATATTCATTAACAGAAGTATAGCTGTCGATACCGCCGGAGGACTGGCCAGGACATCCCATGGCATTTCCGGAGGATGAAGAAGCAATGATGGTGATAGAAGAAACAGAACCTTCATCATCATAGGAGACGGAGACAATATCGCCAACGGAAATATCTGAGAGAGTCAGCGTTTCATTGGATGAGCTGCTGTCAGGAGCACCGCCATTGCTGTCTGGTACTCCGCTGTTGCTGTCTGATGCAGAAACATCTGAATTATCGGAGTTGGCCTGATTTGACTGGTCAGCAGAATCAGAGGAACCGGATGCTGACTGATTGTCAGAGCTTGAGTCATCCGGCTTAGCAGGCGGAGTGCTGTTGGATGAATCGGAGATGTCGTCTGGTTTAGCAGGCGGAGTGCTATTGGATGAATCAGAGTTATCCTGAGCGCCGGAATCATCCGAAGATGAGCCGTTACCGGATGACTGTGATGGCATGCTGCCAGAGGATTGACCAGGTCCACCGCTGGAAGACTGTCCCGGCATACCGCCAGGTCCGCCCTGGGAAGCTTCACTCGTAATGGATGTGTCATCTGAAACGGCGATTGTATATTCCTGGCCGGAAGAAATTGTCAGGGTGTTGTCACCCACGGAAGTAACTTTGCCGTAGAGTGTCTGATCGGAGTAAGCGGCGGAGGTAGTAGCAACTGTTTCGGTTGCAGCAGCTGCGGAAGTGTTAGAACAGCCGGAGAACATGAGTGCGCAGGAGATGGCGCTGATTAAAATAAAAGAGTAACATTTTTTCATATAAAAACCTTCTTTCAGTTCAGTATCTTATTTTTGATGCGGTATCTTGTTTACAGTTTGAAGTATACGATATGAACCTTAAACAAAACTTAGAAATGAAAATAAATATTGCGGCTTGCGCAATAGGAACGGAAATGGTAGTATGATGGAGTGGATAAGATTGAGTAAAGAAAGGAACTGACAGATGATTCGTTTACTTGCATTAGATATGGATGGCACCTGCCTGAATGGGCGCAGCCGGATGACAGAGGAGACAATTCGTACAATGCGTAAGGCTGCAGATGCAGGCATTATCGTTGTACCTACAACGGGACGACCTTTGACGTGTCTGCCATATCGGCTGACGCAGGAGAAAGGGCTGTATCGATATACCATCACTTCCAATGGAGCGCAGGTTGTAGATCTTGAAGAAAAAAAGACCATTTTCCGGATGCTGATGAAACGTGAACGGGTGGTGCAGTTTCTGAAGAAATGTGAAGGACTGAATGTGGCCAGAATGACGCATATACAGCATCGATATGTGATGGAAGGACCGTTGATGGAAGTGGCGGGCCGTATTGTTTACGGCAAAGATATAGATGGCATCCGAAGAGTCAATGACATGGAAGCCTTTGTTGAAAAGATTCATTATGATATAGAAGAAGTACAGGTTTATTTTTTCTCTGGAAGAACCCGAAGAAAGGTGGCAGAGATACTTGAAGGGTATCCGGATTTTTCATCAGCTTTCGGAAGCAAATATGTGGAGATTTTTGCGAAGAACACTTCTAAGGGAACCGCATTGAATGCATTGGCATCAAGGATTGGTATTGCCAAAGAGGAAATTGCCTGTATCGGCGACAGTGCCAATGATCTGCCGATGTTCGAAGCGGCAGGCTTGAAGATTGCCATGGGCAATGCAGTGCCGGAATTGAAGAAGAAAGCAGACATAGTGGCTTATTCCAATCATATCGATGGTGCAGCGAAGGCTATTGAGCAATACATTTTGTAATGGCTGACAGCTGTGTTTGATTTTGAATCCGAACAGATAATTATATAAAATATGCGCATACTAATAGAGCATTCAGAAAGTTGTTGTTTGAATCAAACACTTTCGGATGCTCTATTTTTCTTATTACGAAGAAACGAGGTATGGAATATGGAAGAACAAACATTGCGTATTTTAAATGAATGCAGTTCCGGATGCAAAATGGCTGTTCACAGTATGGATCAGATCCTGGAATACGTGGAAAATGCGAAGCTGGAACAGGTGATCATGGGGGCAAAGCGCAAACACAAGGAAATCGCGGCGCGAACAGCAAAGGCGCTGACAAGCTGCGGAGAAAAAGGAAAGAAACCGGGAGCAGCAGCGGAGACATTTGCCTGGCTGACAACAGAAATGAAGATGATGATCCGGGATGACAGCAGTCAGATCGCAAAGATTATGACCAACGGCTGCAATATGGGGATTCAGTCCATAATGGAAGTTTTGAATGAAAATCCTGAGGCGGATGGAGAAAGCAAAGACATTGCCCGGGATCTGGTGAAGGCGGAGGAACATTTTGCGGATGCATTGAAGGTATTTTTGTAAGCGGATCAAAGTCGGCATGGATTCAAAAGCCGGCTGAAAAAAGTTGAATGGGTGATAAAGATAGAACCCGGGAACAGGCAGAAGCCGGTAAATTGTTATACTCTTATTAGAAGGTCAGTGAATGGCAAAAATGCAGAGCCATTCACTGGCAGATTGAAAGGAGTCAACAATGGGAAAAGGAAACAAAGTAATAAAAATTAAGCATGAAGAAGACGGCATTTTTGTTGGGGCAGCCTGGGGGAGAAAAAGAACAAGATGGGGAAGAAAAGGAGCCAGACTGACTCTGGAGGTTATATCGAATTATTTGAAAAAAGAAGATGGTGTGCGTAGTAAGGATGTTTATCTGGACGAAATGAAGTGTGATTTGCTGAGGCTGATCCGTAAAAGGTTATATCAGCAGGCTTTAAAGGATGGAAAAGAAATGAGGGAATATGAGTGCAGCTTTGAGGGGGTCGTGATATGGCCGGAAAAAAATAAATTTATCTGTTTTAATTTTGGCGATGGTGCCGTTTTGGGCAGAACAGATCAAGGACATATAGGCAGTCTGCTGCTGTCTGAAAAAAGAATCAGGAGAGAGCCGCAATTGACAATGGATGGAGCTGTTTCTGCTGTTGGACTGAAAAGGGGTGTTTGGTCAGATTACCTTGAGTTGTATATCCTGGAAGGTCCTCAGGAGCGATGGGCGATGTATGTCAGTGAGGATAAAATAGAAGAAGGGGAGAATCCTCTGCTTATGTCGATAAAAGCCTGCTGACAGCGACAAAGCATGCAGAAAGTGTGTACAATAGGCGACGTTTATGAGATAATAGATATTAGTGAATAAATGGTAAAGGAGAGAGAAAGAATGCCTTTGTATACAGATATGATTATGGACAATTTTGAGGACTATGCCGCTCATCATGAAGATGACGGCATGCTCAAGCTTCAGAATATGCCGGAAGATGCTTCTATGGAACAATGGGGCGCGAAGCTTCAGGAAATCGCCGATGAATTTATATGTGCACCGAGATATTTTCTGATGTGTTGGTTGGCCTCTTATTGTCTGCACAAGGATTTGCTGGATGATGAAACTTATATCAGAGAGTTCCCGGCTTTTACATACCAGAGGGAGGGCGGCCGAAAGAAATTTGAATTTCAGCCGGTATCAAAAGAGCATGCCCAGAACCTGGAAGAGGATGAGAGAGACCAGTATATCGATATTTTATCAGAAATTGCGGCAAGTCATTCCGGTGATAAAAAAGGGAACTGGAAAGGTGTGTTCAAGAATGCATTTTTGTGGTATAAGAAGAAAAAACTGATTTCCAAAGAGGATGGTTTCAAGATTGCGCATGGACTGGATATGAGCTATACGTTGGCGGATTTCTTTTTGACTCGTGTACTGGAAAATGATGGTTTTGACTTTACGAAGTCAGAAGATGTTATCCATGCTTACTGTTGTTTCAGGAGCAAAGGTTATCAGGACTTTTTAGAGTTAGCGGCCCTTTACGCGGAGGCAGCAAAGGATGTTGTTCATGGTACAATAGAACAAAAGCCGGAACACTTTACAGAAGGCATGCTGCCGGGAGATGAAGAAGGTGCCGGCCGGAATCAGGATGATAATTCTTTGTTTGGACTGGTAGAAAAGTGGAAATCCGAAAATATTGAAGTTGTTGATGCAGAAAAGCATCTGGATAATGTGGACCTGAAGTTTATCGATTGGATGAAGGAAAAGGCACCATTTCTGGATCTGCCGGGGAAAACAGCATATGAGATTTTCAAGAAATTGACAGCGTTTGTCTATGCGGATCAGGAAGAGAGACAGCAGAAGCTTGAGATGCAGCGTGAAAATAGAGAAAATACTTCAGAGGATGCCTGGGATGAAGAGGATTCACTGGAGGAGGATGACTGGAATAAAGGCAGACAGAATATTGTCTCAGATTTAAAAGGGGTGTACAGCACAGAAAGTTTGTGGCAGCTGAATCAGGTGGTGAACGAGGCCTTTATAAAAAAGATACAGAAATGCCTGAATAAATTATCCGGAAGGTTTTATAAGAATCATCCGGAGCGATTGGCCAGATATTTGTCCGTGGATGCTAACGGTGAGGTGAGTATTACGGTGATTACAAGCCGCCTGCCGCTTTTACTGTCAGGAAAAGAAAATGTGACAAAGGCAGATATGCTGTTTATGTTGTGGGTAGCTTACACTTTATACCAGTGTGAAACAGTGGAACCGGATACACTCAGCGACAGGGTGTGGTGTTTTATGGAGTTGGCCAATGATGTGCTGGATAAGGCTTTTTTGCCGGCCTTTTATATCCCGCATATTCTGGAACGGTCATTTTTGATCAGTTTGTGTATTGAAGAGCTTAAAAGCGAAAATGAGAAAATTCGCTATTTTGGCGAATTTCCTTATGAGATATATGCTGCGATGTGCCAGTTTTCAGTATCTGTGACAAAGGAATAACAGGGATTATGACAGTATGCGAGATTATTTGGAAAAGGGGACCCTTATCCGGTTTCCCGGCGGCGAATGTTATGAAATCCTTGGCGTCATTGGCGAAGGCGGTTCCGGATTAATTTATTCCGCCGGAAAAGTTGTCAGGCAGGGTGAAGATTATGTGCAGGAGAACAGTCTTCGGTATGCACTAAAAGAATGTTATCCCATGTCCAGACAGTATCGTTTTCAGAGAGCATCATCCGGGGAAATTGTGCCGGAGGATGAATCGGAGGCTGCCGCCAATTATCTGCGCTGTGTGGCATCCATGCAGCTGAATGAGGGTCGGATGACATCGGAAATTTATGATTCTGAGGCTATTCGATTGATACCCATTCAGCGAATTGCCGGCAGCGTTGAGATTTCCTTTGACAGGGGGAAGCATTTTCATTATGTGAATAATGCGCTTACAGTGATGGCTTCCATGGAGAATAAAGGAGAATCCATTGCTTCCTGGTATCAGAAGAACAGCAGATATACAGTGGAGATGATTTTCAGAGTCATTCAGGAAACGTTATTTGCAGTGAGAGAAGTTCATATGGCGGGTTATCTGCATTTGGATCTGCAGGAGGGCAATATTTTTGTTACCGGACAGCCGACGGATGAAAGTCTGACCTGCTTTTTGCTGGATTTCGGCTCAGCCAGAAAAAGATTAGAGGATGGTTTGTGTGCTCCTGTGGGTGATCAGCCGATTTTCTCATCAGAGGGCTATCGGGCACCGGAGATTGTGGGGATTATGACAGGTGAAGCGCCGAATTTCAGACTTGGACCGGAAGCGGATTTGTACAGCATAGGCTATCTGCTTTTATATCTGCTGACGGGGCGGCGTTATTCGACACGCATGCTGGAAGATGTGCGAAAGTCTTATGATGGGCATTATCTCACCAGAAAAAATATTCAGGATATGAAGTGCCCGCCTCATGCGGAAGAAATCATACAGCGTATTCTGGCAAAGGCACTGGAAACAGATCCGGAGAAGCGTTATCATACAGCGGAGGAAATGCTGAAGGATGTATCTGCAGCACTGAATGTACTTCGGCCCTACCATTCCCAGATTGCCGGACTGAAATATGATGCTTATATTTTGTATCGGTCAGATAATATTTTACATAAACATGTGGCGGTTGCGCTTCAGAAGCTGTTGGAGCGTTTTCGGACGCCGGGGCTGAAGCGGATTCAGCGGGTATTTCTTGACGAAACAGAGTTGTCTGCGGATTATCAGGCAGACAAACAGGTGATGGATGCCTTGAAAGCCAGCCGGTATCTGATTATTATTGGACAGGATGCGTCAGGTGATGATATCTGGCAGTCCAAAGAAGTGAAATTCTTTCTGAAAACCCATAAACCTTCAGAGGTACTTACAATTCTGGCAGCACATAAACCGGGATTGTCAGAAGCGGTGAAAGCATCAGAGAGGGCGGGCTCATCGGGGGCATCAGAGGCAGGAAAAGCATCAGATGTGCCGGAAACGGCATCGGCGGCAGAAGTACCGGAGCATGCCGTTATTAAAGTGGGCGGCAGGGACCGGAATTTTCCGCTGGCGGCGGATATCAGAGGAATATCCGAGAAAGAAATTCTGAAGAAACTGAAGAGGGATGGCTTTTTGCGGATTGCTGCACCGATTCTCTCGGTGCCTTATGATGGGCTGGTGCAGCGCTATCGGAAGTATAAACGCAGAAAAAGGCTCACAACGGCAGCTGTATGTCTGTCAGCAGCTGCTGTTTTTGCAGTTTATGCATTGTATCAGTCTTATCAGATAACATTACAGGAAACCATCGCCAGAAGGAATAAAGCACAGAATCTGTGTGTGCAGGCCATGGATCAGTATGACAGTGGTGATAAGGCGGCAGCTGTTGCTTCAGCCTTACAAATATCAGAAGAAGCAGGAGAAACGGAAAATTATATTGCACCTGAACAGGTATATACGCTGAATACGGTGCTGGATTCTTATGAATCCGGACAACGGATTTATTTTTCTCCACTGCAGAAGATAACCGGTGATTTTTCCAGGGCTGCATTTTCAAAAGATAGCGGGGATTATTGCTATGCGATTGATCAGGAGGGCAGACTGGAAGTTGTTTCTGCGGACACCACGAAGAAAAATGACAGCGTCTGGTGGACACTGGATGCGGCAGATATTCAGTCAGAGAAGAAGGAACTGTCAGATGATAGAAGTGTGATTGCATTTGCAGCAGCGTTGGATGATCATCGTGCCATTGTATTGACCGGGGAGAATGAAAATTACGCAGCGGTGATCGATGCGGCTGATCGGAAGGCAGTTTCCGGTTTTTATCTGGATGTTCCTATGGTTTATGGCAAGCGTACCTATGACTGCAGAGAGAATATGTTTGTTTACAGGGCTTCTGATTTTAATATTTATGTCTATGATGCTGCAAAGGGACAACAGATTGCCTGCATCAGCAGTGAAATGTCGGGTGGAACGAGTCACTTTTCGGATGTGAAGATAAGTCGTGACGGAAAAAAGATAGCAGCCGGAAGCGATCAGGGGCTGATAATTTATGATATAGAGAACAAACAACAACTAACAACTGATACACCGCCGGTGGAAAAAGTGACATGGATAGATGATACCCATGTAGCCTGTGAGCAGTATCAGATTGTGCAGGATGCCATGGATTCAAGAGATGTATGGATGCGGCAAAAGCGGCAGTATGCATTTTCAATTTATGATGTTCAGGGTCAGAAGGTGCTCCATACAAATGAGGCTAATTTTGGATATGATACAGATACTATAGGAATGCAGATGATTTATCCGGAGAAATCCGGGGAGAAAGTGCCTGAAATTCTTGGTTGGCTGAGAAGTGATCTTTATTTTATCGATGGAGAGAGCGGAAATATAGATGATATGATATCTTTTCAATCGGATATCGTTTCGGTTCAGAGATGTTCAGACGATGATTCCTTTGTTTTTGCAGGACTTAGTGACGGCACAATCGTCAAAGTGTCAGCAGGGGAGACAATCTCTAAGTATCAGGTTTATAAGGTTGATAGTGAGCTGTATGATTTTTCATATGTGAAAGATAAGAAAATGCTGCTTTTTACAGAGAATGGAATTGTTAGCTGCGGCTTATCTGAAGATTCAGAAATGAGTCAGTATGTATATAAATCGAATCAGCGCATCTATAATATAGAAGAAATTCAGACGTTATCAGGTGATGCTTATCGGTGTGTATGGACCAGTGACAAAAGCAGGCATGAGTCTATCTGGTCGAAGCATGGATTTAACTTATATTCTTTGGATTCAGAGGATGTTTTGATGCAGTATACATGCGGAGAAGGAAAAGAGATCCATTCTATTCAGATTACAGAGAATGAGGGAAAGTTTTATGTATGTGTATTGGAATTGTCAAACGCCTATGGAGATGATATACCGGGAGATTTGAAAGTGTTGTCAATGCAGGATGGTACAGAGATGGCCGGTTATGACCTGCCTGCACAGGCGGATATGGGAGAGAATACCTTCAGATGGCAGCAGATTCAGAAAATGGTGCTGCTGAAGAATTTGACCAATGCGATTGTACTGGATGCAGATGGACAGGTTTACCGGGAAAATTTTAA
This sequence comes from Coprococcus sp., assembly GCA_050873705.1. Lineage (GTDB taxonomy): Bacteria > Bacillota > Clostridia > Lachnospirales > Lachnospiraceae > Coprococcus_A. Next base: position 8,982 of record JBNMJG010000027.1, read on the forward strand.
AAATGCTACTACAAAATTACTGAATGCGGCACAGAATGGCTGCAGCAAAATTCTGGATATTTCCATGGATAAAACCGGGAAAGCATTAAGACTGCTGGGAATGA
>JBNMJG010000028.1:0-8984 GCA_050873705.1 Coprococcus sp.
ATGGCATCATGGAGATGAACCGTACTATCCGATGAATGATGAGAAAAACAATACATTATACAAGAAGTACCGAGAACTGGCAGACAAAGAGGAGAATGTGATCTTCGGCGGAAGACTGGGCATGTACCAGTATTTTGATATGCATAATATCGTAGCTGAAGCATTGAAGTGTGCCCAGCAGTACTTATAATCAGAGAAGGTGACTGGATTGAAAACAGTAATAGAATTGTATGATGCCGAAAACCGCAGACCGGAAGTGATGGAGAAGGCCGGAGAAATCCTGAAATCAGGCGGCCTTGTGGCATTTCCTACGGAAACGTTATATGGTCTCGGCGGTGATGCATTGAATCCTGAAGCATCAGCCAAGATTTATGCGGCGAAGGGAAGACCTTCAGATAATCCGTTGATTGTGCATATTGCGGACATGGAGGCTTTGAAAGTTCTGGCATCTGAGGTGCCGGAGAAAGCAAAACTTCTGGCTGACCGCTTCTGGCCGGGACCATTGACCATGATCATGCCGAAATCTGAGGCAGTACCTTATGCCACAACCGGGGGGCTGGATACAGTGGCAATCCGTATGCCATCCCATCCTACTGCCTATGAACTGATCAGAAGTTCAGGAGTTTATATTGCGGCACCGAGTGCCAATACATCAGGCCGTCCGAGTCCCACAACGGCCCAGCATGTTTACGAGGACTTAAATGGCCGCATTGATATGATCATTGACAGCGGCAAAGTAGATATCGGTTTGGAATCTACCATTGTGGATCTGACAGGAGAGATGCCGACAATCCTTCGTCCGGGTTATATTACCAAGGCGATGCTTGAAGAAGTTGTCGGACCGGTGACTATTGACAAGGCTATTCTGGCAGATCGTGAGGATCCGAATCTCCGTCCGAAGGCCCCGGGAATGAAATACAAACACTATGCACCGAAAGGTGACCTGGTGATTGTCGAAGGCAAAAAGCAGGCAGTGGCTGAGATGATCAATCATTTAACAAAGATAGATGCAGAATCCGGGTTAAAAACAGCAGTTATTGCTTCTGATGAGAATTTATCTCTGTATGATGCGGACTGCAAGATCAATATCGGATCCCGTGAACATGAAGAAAGTATTGCAGCTAACCTCTATGAAGTCCTTCGTGAGATGGATGAACTGGGAGTTCAGAAGATGTATTCTGAGAGCTTTGCAGGGGGAAGCCTTGGTGCGGCTATTATGAATCGTCTGCTGAAGGCAGCGGGACATCATGTGATCCGTGTGTAGCCGGCGTAATCATTGCTTCGCAGCGGGGCCGAAAATCAGCGTACAAAATGGGGCATAGAGATGCCCCGGTATTATATATAACAAAGGAGAATGAGAAAATGATAGCACTTGGATGTGATCATGGCGGTTATGAACTGATGCAGGAAGTCATCAAATATCTGGAAGAACACGGACTGGAATACAAGAATTATGGTACGTATTCCACAGAATCCTGTGATTATCCGGATTATGCGAAGAAAGTGGCAGAAGCAATTCTTTCAGGAGAATGTGAAAAAGGTATTCTGATCTGCGGTACAGGTATCGGCATTACAATTGCGGCCAATCGCTATGAGGGAATCAGAGCGGCCAACTGTACAAACAGCTTTATGGCAGAAGCCACAAGAGAGCATAACGATGCCAATATCCTGGGTATGGGTGCCCGTGTCATCGGTGTCGGTACAGCATTGAAGATTGTAGATACTTTCCTCTATACACCGTTTTCCAATGATGAAAGGCATAAGAGAAGAATTGCGAAGATTGAAAACTAATGGATCAAAATCATCCGCCGGGCAGTCATCAGCGCCTGCCCACAGCGGATGATTTTATACTATGTAAAAAAAATAGATGCATGATCAAGAAAAGGGGGATAAAGATGTCAGAAAAGAGACAGGATTATATCAGTTGGGATGAGTATTTTATGGGGGTAGCGAAGCTGGCGGGCTTGAGATCAAAAGATCCCAACAGCCAGGTGGGATCCTGCATCGTCAGCCCGGACAATAAAATTCTTTCTATTGGGTACAATGGTTTCCCGAGAGGATGCTCAGATGATGTTTTCCCATGGAGCAGAGAAGGCGATGAGCTGGATACCAAGTATTTTTATGTGACACACAGCGAATTGAATGCCATTCTGAACTATCGAGGGGGAAGCCTGGAGGGCAGCAAAATATATGTGTCGCTGTTTCCCTGCAATGAATGCTCCAAGGCGATCATCCAGAGCGGGATCCGTGAGATCATTTATGATTCGGACAAATACGGAGATACGCCTGCTGTTATTGCTTCAAGAAAGATGCTGGATGCGGCAGGGGTTCATTACCGCCGTTATATCCGAAGCGGCCGTGAACTGAAGATAACAGTATAGCCTGAAATAGCAGTATAATCAAAAGATTATAAGGTATTCATAAATTTTATTGGTAAAATATGTTGAATATGAATAGTAATAAGATACAGAATTATGTATACAGTAGACATGTTAAATAATAAACATGGGCCTATGCAAAAGAATTATAGACATATTCATTAAATTTTGCTAAAATAAATATTGTATGAATTTTGGAACAAATAGAGCAATCATAAAAGGGAGAGAGAGGATGAAGGATAAACATGGTATCGGACAGGCAATCGTGATGATCACACAGCTGAGTATCAATATGCTGGTGCCTGTTTTTATGTGTCTGTTTATAGGTATCTGGCTGGATAAGCATTTGGGTACGGGATGGTTGACACTTGTTTTTCTGATTCTTGGTATTATGGCCTCTATTCGTTCGATGTTCATGACGTTGAAGCCATTGTTGAAGGGAGAAAGAGAGAAGAAGGATGAAGCACTTAAAAAGCAGCTTGATGAGCAATTTAAAGACTCAGAATGAAGCACTTGTGGATCTGATTCTTGGTATCCTGATATTTGGCATACTGGTAGTATTTGTGGGACTATTTGTGGCCCCGGATAAAGCAGCATTTGTGCTGGGAGCAGTACTGGGTACGGCGGCTTCCGTGATCCGAGCTGTGCATATGGCGGTAACACTTGACAGACAGCTGGATTATGGTGAGAAGGATGCGAGAGCTTACGCAGCGCGTAATTACGGCATTCGTTATCTCATTATGATCGCGGTACTTCTTGTTTCTACCAGACTGGGTATTTCCGGTATGGTGGGAACGGTGATCGGACTGTTTTCAATGAAGCCGGCTGCGATTCTGAGTCCGCAGATTCACAAGTATGTGTATACCAGAATTTTTGGCAAAGGAAGGTGAAGTTATGGGCAATGAAGTTGACTTTATGGTACATGGATATGTTCCGCTGAACATTTTCGGCCATGAAGTCTGGTTGACGACAACACATGTCTGCCTGCTGATTGTCTGCCTTTTTATGCTGGTCATAGGGCTGATTGTCAACAACAAGATGAAGCACGCAACGGAAGTACCGGGATTGGTTCAGAACATTGCGGAGCTTTATGTGGAAATGATGGATGGTGTGGTCCAGTCAAGTATGTTCAGGCATTGGGGCAAATATGCCAACTATATCCTGACAATTTTCATGTTCCTTCTGTTTTCCAACATCTCGGGTCTTTTTGGACTCAGACCGCCGACTGCTGATTATGGTGTGACATTGCCGCTGGCATTGATCACGTTCGTTCTCATTCAGTTCAATGCGTTCAAGTGGAAGGGTGTTGGAGGTTATGTGAAGGATCTGATGGATCCAATCCCATTATTCCTGCCGATCAATATTATCAGCGAATTTGCAACGCCGGTTTCACTGTCGCTGCGTCTGTTTGGTAATGTCATGGCCGGAACCATCATGCTGGCATTGTATTACGGCATGCTGCCTGTGCTGGCAACAGTAGTGATTCCGTCATTCTTACATGCATACCTGGACTTATTCTCCGGAGCGATTCAGGCATATGTCTTCTGTATGCTGTCAATGACATTTATCTACCAGAAAATGCCGGAATAAAATATCCGGACAATCAAAATTTATATTTTTTTAAGGAGGAAATATAATGAATGGTATAACAAATGAAGGTTTAGTATTAGCGTGTTCAGCAATTGGCGCCGGCCTCGCTGTTATTGCCGGTATCGGACCTGGTGTAGGCCAGGGTATTGCAGCCGGTCATGGTGCATCTGCAGTTGGACGTAACCCGGGTGCTAAGGGTGATATCATGCAGACAATGCTTCTTGGTCAGGCCGTTGCCGAGACAACAGGTCTTTATGGTCTGGTTATCGCTCTGATTCTGCTCTTTGCCAACCCATTATTTGGCAAACTGTAAGATCAGACAGTATTGTTTAAGCAACAATATAAAACAGAGATATTCTGAAAGGAGGCTTAAACTTGGAGGACAGATTGTTTGGGCTTGACGTGCAGCTCCTGTTTGATGCGTTTGTACTTTTTGTGGTCATTATGATCATGTATGCCATCATGAGCAGGCTCTTCTTTAAGCCGGTGCGTGCTTTTCTTGAACAGAGAAAGCAGGCAGTGGCTGCAGACAGAGACGAAGCACAGCAGCTTCAGGAAGCCGCCGCCGTTTCGAAGGCAGCATATGAAGAAAAGCTGAAGGCTGTACACAAAGAAGCCGAAGAAATTCTATCCGCATCCAGAAAAGCTGCCATGAAGCAGCAGGATGCCATTATTGACCAGGCGAAGTCAGAAGCCTCTGCAATCATGGAACAGGCAGACAGGGAAACAGTATCTGAAAAACAGCGTATCAAAGCGGATGTGAGAAAAGAGATGTGCGGACTGGCACTTACAATGACAGGACAGTTTGCAGATCATGCGGATCCACAGCGTGGCGAAGCCCTCCTTGAGGAAGCGCTGAAGGAAATGGGTGGTGAAGCATGGTTGAATTAATTGTTACAGCGATCAATGTGTTCATCCTGTTTTTCCTGATGGGATACCTTGTCTCAGATATGCTGTCCGGAATGCTGACAAAGCGTCAGGAACGGATTGCTGATGACATCAATACAGCCCGTATGAGTAAAGAAGAAGCACTGGCTCTTAAGAATGATTATGAGCACAGACTGGCTGATTTTGAAAGTGAAAGGGCAGATATTCTTGAGAATACACGCAGGAAAGCTGCACAGATGGAAGAGAGAATCCTGCTGGACGGACAGCAGGAAGCTGACAGAGTGATTGCCCGTGCGAAGAGAGAAGCCGAGTTGAAGAAGACGAAGCTTATGGAAGATGTCAGACATGATATGATCATGGCTGCATCCATTACAGCAGGCAAACTTGTGGCAGAAACTCTTGATGATAAGAAGCAGGCGGTATATATTCAGGAAATGCTGGATGAGATGGGTGAATCAACATGGCAGAATTAATTGATAAAACATATGGAGAGGCACTGTTTCAGCTGAGTCTTGAAGAAGGCAAGGTAGAACAGTATGCCGATGAAATAAGAAGCATCAAAGAAGCCATTGCTGAGAACCCTGAATTCATGGTTTTACTGGATCATCCTCAGATTACCAGGGAAGAGAAAGTGGAAGTTATGAAAAACTGTCTGGATGGCAGAGCCTCCGACAGTGTGACCGGTTTCTTTGTTACCGTTATTCAGGCGGGAAGACAGCATTATCTCATGGGAATGGTGGACTATTTCCTGGATGCTGTCAGAAAATATCAGCATATTGGCATAGCAGATGTGACCAGTGCCTGTGCATTAAGTGATGCGCAGAAGGCGGCCGTTGAGAAACGGCTTCTGGAGACAACAGGTGATGTCTCCATTGAGATTAATTATCAGGTAGATCCTGAGATCATCGGAGGATTGGTTATCCGGATCGGTGACAAGGTTGCCGACAACAGCATCCGGACACAGATCAATACTCTGACGAAGGCTATATTAAACAGCTAGAAAGAAGGTGCCGAAAGCTCCATGAATTTAAGACCTGAAGAAATTAGTTCAGTTATTAAAGAACAGATTAAGAGATATAAATCAGAACTTGAAGTATCAGATATTGGTACAGTTGTTCAGGTAGCGGATGGTATTGCGCGTATTCACGGACTTGAGAATGCGATGCAGGGCGAACTTCTTGAATTCCCGGGTGACGTTTATGGTATGGTCATGAACCTGGAGGAAGATAATGTTGGTGCCGTTTTACTTGGCAGCAACAGAAATATCAATGAGGGCGACGTTGTTAAGACAACAGGACGAGTTGTTGAGGTACCTGTTGGCGATGCAATGCTTGGACGTGTCGTAAACGCCCTTGGCCAGCCAATCGATGGCAAAGGCCCTATTGATACCGATGCTTTCCGACAGATCGAGAGAGTAGCCCATGGCGTTATCGAGAGAAAGAAAGTCGATACACCGTTACAGACAGGAATTAAGGCGATTGACGCCATGATCCCGATTGGCCGTGGTCAGCGTGAGTTGATCATCGGTGACAGACAGACTGGTAAAACAGCCATTGCTCTTGATACAATTACCAATCAGAAAGGACAGGATGTCCTTTGTATCTATGTTGCAATTGGCCAGAAGCAGTCTACAGTTTCTTCTATTGTACACACACTGGAATCCTTCGGAGCAATGGATTATACAGTTGTTGTTGCAGCAACAGCTTCTGAACTTGCACCGCTGCAGTACATCGCACCATATGCAGGTTGTGCCATTGGTGAAGAGTGGATGGAGCAGGGCAAGGACGTCCTCATTGTTTATGATGACTTGACCAAGCATGCCGCTGCTTACCGTACACTTTCCTTGCTTCTCCGCAGACCACCAGGGCGTGAAGCATACCCAGGTGACGTTTTCTACCTGCATTCAAGACTTCTGGAACGTGCTTCCAGACTGTCCGATGATCTGGGCGGCGGTTCACTGACTGCACTTCCGATCATTGAAACACAGGCGGGCGACGTATCTGCGTATATTCCGACAAACGTTATCTCCATCACAGACGGACAGATCTATCTTGAAACAGAAATGTTCAACTCAGGTTTCAGACCGGCGATCAATGCCGGACTTTCTGTCAGCCGAGTTGGTGGTGATGCGCAGATCAAGGCAATGAAGAAGATTGCCGGTCCTATCCGTACAGAACTTGCTCAGTTTAGAGAGCTGCAGTCCTTCGCACAGTTCGGTTCCGATCTGGATGCAGATACACTGCAGAACCTGGCACAGGGCGAGCGTATCCAGCAGATCCTGAAGCAGCCTCAGTATCAGCCAATGCCGGTTGAGAAACAGGTTGTCATGATCTATGCCGTTACACGAAGACATCTGACAGATATTCCTGTAGATCAGGTTCTTGACTTTGAAAAAGGTCTCCTTGAATATATGGACAGCAAGTGCGATGATGTTCTGACAGCAATCCGTACAGAAAAGGTTCTGACAGATGACATCGAGTCAGGTCTTGTAAAGGCAATCACAGAGTACAAGAAGGTATTTCTGGAAGAAAATAAGAGGTGATAAAGCATGGCCTCAATGAGAGAAATTAAAAGACGCAAAACCAGTATTCAGAGTACGGCTCAGATCACGAAGGCCATGAAGCTGGTGTCTACGGTTAAGTTTCAGAAGGCGAAAGTCAAAGCTGAAACCACCCGTCCGTATTTTGACAAGATGTATGAGACAGTTTCTTCTATCCTGTCAAGATCAGGCAATATTCACCATCGTTATCTGATGCAGGGTGAATCTCAGAAAAAGGCAGTTATTGTCATTACGTCCAATCGCGGCCTTGCCGGCGGCTACAACAGTAATGTTGAGAAAGCTGTTACCGGTGCCGGTTTTGATCCTGCAGATGTGCAGCTTTACACAGTAGGTAGTAAAGGACGTGACAATCTCTCCAAAAAAGGTTATGCCGTAGCAAAGGATTACGGCGATGTCATTGAAGCACCGACGTATCGTGCAGCAATGGATATCGGCCGTGATGTGCTGAATGCCTTTTCATCCGGTGAAGTAGGTGAGATCTGGATGGCCTATACGGTCTTCAAGAATACGATCACTCACATTCCGAAGATGATCCGCCTTCTGCCAGTTGCTGTTTCTGAAGAGGACAGCGCAGAAGAGAAGAAGGACGGACCGCAGCTTCTGATGAATTTCGAGCCGGAACCGGAAGAAGTACTGGATGCAGTCATTCCAAAGTATATCAACAGCGTTATTTACGGCGGTATGATGGATGCCGTTGCCTCTGAGAACGGTGCCCGTATGACAGCTATGGATAATGCAACAAGCAATGCAGAGGATATGATTGAAAATCTGACATTAAGCTATAACAGAGCAAGACAGGGTGCGATTACACAGGAAATTACCGAGATCGTATCCGGTGCAGAAGCGCTTAAATAAACAGAAGGGAGTGATAGCAGCATATGGCAGAGCATAGTATTGGCAAAATCACTCAGATTATCGGTGCGGTACTGGATATCAAGTTTGCCGACGGAAATCTTCCTGAGATAAACGATGCCATCCGCATCACCAGAAAAGACGGCTCAACACTTGTTGTTGAGGTTGCTCAGCATCTGGGTGATGATACTGTCCGCTGTATTTCCATGGGACCTACAGATGGTCTTGTGCGTGGTATGGAGGCTATCGGTACAGGCAGCCCTATTACGGTGCCTGTAGGTGAAAAGACACTGGGACGTATCTTCAACGTTCTCGGTGAAGCAATTGATAATAAAGAAGCTCCGCAGACTGAAGAACACCTGCCGATTCATAGAAAACCACCTGCTTTTGAAGATCTGTCTGATGAGCAGGAAATCCTTGAAACAGGTATCAAAGTCGTTGACTTAGTTTGCCCTTATCAGAAGGGTGGTAAGTTCGGTCTGTTCGGTGGTGCCGGTGTAGGTAAGACCGTCCTGATTCAGGAGCTGATTCGTAATATCGCAACAGAGCACGGCGGCTACTCTGTATTCACAGGTGTAGGCGAGCGTACACGTGAAGGTAACGACCTTTACACAGAAATGTCTGAATCCGGCGTTATCAACAAGACAACCATGGTATTCGGACAGATGAATGAGCCGCCTGGCTCAAGAATGCGTGTCGGTCTGACAGGACTGACA
>JBNMJG010000029.1:0-8686 GCA_050873705.1 Coprococcus sp.
AAGATATCATTGCAGATGAATTAAATGTCAAAGAAGTTGTCTTTACAGATGACGTCAGCGCATTTACATCTTACAGCTTCAAACCGCAGCTGCGTACAGTTGGTCCGAAATACGGCAAGAAACTGAATGCCATCAGACAGCACCTTGGCAGTGTTGACGGCAACGCAGCCATGAACGAACTGAAGACAACAGGCAAACTGACATTTGATGCAGATGGTGATCAGATTGAACTTCTGGAAGAAGATCTGCTGATCGATGCAGCACAGATGCCGGGTTATGTTTCCGATACAGAATACGAGACAACCGTTGTTCTTGACACCAATCTGACACCTGAACTGGTAGAAGAGGGCTTTGTCCGTGAGATCATTTCCAAGATCCAGACTATGCGTAAAGAGGCTGGATTCGAAGTCATGGATCATATTCGTGTTTATTTTGCTCAAAATGATAAGATCAAAGCACTGGTTGACAGCAACAATGCTGAAATCAAAGACGAAGTATTGGCAAATGAAATCTGCTTTGATACAATCAAAGGGTATAACAAAGAGTGGAATATCAACGGCGAAAACGTTGTGATCGGTGTAGAAAAGGAGAATGCCTGAATGAGTGATATAGCAGCAGTTGGTGAAAAGAAAGTGTTCGAACCATTTGATAAGGAAGCATTTAAGAAGGAAATTCTGAACAATATCAAGTACCTGTTCAGAAAGACACCTGAAACAGCCAGCCAGCAGGAGATTTTCCAGGCGGTGGCTTATGCATCAAAGGATATGATCATTGATGAGTGGCTGAATGCCCACAAAGAGTACGAGAAACAGGATGCCAAGACCGTTTATTATCTGTCTATGGAGTTCCTGATGGGCCGTGCCCTGGGCAACAATCTGATCAACCTCTGCTGTTATAAGGAAGTGGCAGAAGTCCTTCAGGAGATGGGACTGGATATCAACGTCATTGAAGACCAGGAGCCGGATGCGGCTCTTGGCAATGGCGGCCTTGGTCGTCTGGCGGCCTGCTTCATTGAATCCCTGTCCACATTGAATTATCCGGCTTACGGCTGTACTATTCGTTACAAATACGGTATGTTCAAACAGAAGATTGTCAACGGTGAACAGGTAGAGATCCCGGATGACTGGCTCAAGAACGGCAATCCATTTGAGATTAAACGTCCGGAATATTCTCAGGAGATCAAATTCGGCGGATATGTCAGAATTGAATACGATGAGAAGCTTGGCCGCAATGTCTATATCCAGGATGGTTATCAGTCGGTTATGGCTGTACCTTACGATATTCCGGTTGTGGGTTACAATAACGGCATCGTCAATTCCCTGAGAACATGGGATGCAGAGCCGCTGGTACAGTTCAATCTGGATTCCTTTGATAAAGGTGATTATCAGAAAGCTGTTGAGCAGGAGAATTTGGCCAAGAGTATTGTTGAAGTCCTTTACCCGAATGACAATCATTACAGTGGTAAGGAACTGCGTCTGAAACAGCAGTATTTCTTTGTATCAGCCAGCCTGCAGCAGGTCATCAAGAAGTTTAAGACAACACATGATGATATTCATCAGCTGCCGGATAAGGTTGTTTTCCAGCTGAATGATACTCATCCGACAGTTACAGTACCTGAACTGATGCGTATTCTTGTGGATGAAGAACAGCTTGAATGGGATGATGCATGGGATATCACCACACGCTGCTGTGCTTATACCAACCATACTATCATGGCTGAAGCTCTTGAAAAATGGCCAGTTGACCTGTTTATGCGTCTGCTGCCTAGAGTTTACCAGATTGTGGAAGAGATTAACCGTCGTTTTCTGATTCAGGTAGAAGAAAGATATCCTAACCAGTACAGCAAAATTCGCAATATGGCGATTCTCTATGAAGGTCAGGTACGTATGGCTAACATGGCAATCATCGCAGGCTTTTCCGTTAATGGTGTGGCAAGACTGCATACACAGATTCTGGAAGAGAGAGAACTGCATGATTTCTACGAGATGATGCCTGAGAAGTTCAACAACAAGACAAACGGTATCACTCAGAGACGTTTCCTGCTTCATGCGAATCCGCTGCTGGCTCAGTGGGTAACAGATAAGCTTGGTACAGATGAATGGATCACGAACCTGCCATTGCTGAAAGGTCTAGCTCCGCTGGCGGACGATTCTAAGGCCCGCAAGGAATTCCAGGAGATCAAGTATCAGAATAAGCTGCGTCTGGCCAAATATATCAAAGAGCACAATGGTATCGATATCAATCCGGATTCCATTTTCGATGTACAGGTCAAACGTCTGCATGAATATAAGCGTCAGCTGATGAATATTATGCATATTATGTATCTGTACAATCAGCTGAAGGATAATCCGGATATGAAGTTCTATCCGACAACATTTATCTTTGGCGCGAAGGCAGCAGCGGGCTATAAGACAGCCAAACAGACCATCAAACTGATCAATGCTGTTGCAGATGTGATCAACAATGATCCGGCTGTCAATGACAAGATGAAAGTTGTCTTCATTGAGAACTACTGTGTATCCAATGCAGAGATTATCTTTGCAGCCAGCAACGTTTCAGAGCAGATTTCAACAGCCAGCAAGGAAGCTTCCGGTACAGGCAATATGAAATTCATGCTGAACGGTGCCATTACACTGGGTACAATGGATGGTGCCAATGTGGAGATCGTTGAGGAAGTCGGCCGTGAGAATGCTTTTATCTTCGGCATGAGTTCTGATGAAGTTATGGGTTATGAAGCTAACGGCGGGTACAATCCAAGAGAAATCTATGAACAGGATGCAGATATCCGCAGAGTCATGGATCAGATGGTGGACGGCACATATTCCAACGGCGATACAGAGACATTCCGTGAACTGTTCAATTCCCTGATCAATCAGGATGTATACTTTATTCTGAAAGACTTCAGATCTTATGCTGAAGCACGTGCACAGATCAATGAAGCTTACAGAGACAGCAAGGCATGGAACAGAATGGCGATTCTCAATACAGCCTGCTCCGGCAAGTTCTCATCTGACAGAACTATTGAAGAATATGTAAGAGATATCTGGCATTTGAAGAAGGTATTTGTGAGATAATTTGGAGGAAGTTTATATGCAGAAGTTAACAACAATCAGAGAGATTTTCAGAAACCGTGATGCCTACATCGGCCAGACGGTTGAAATCGGCGGTTGGGTGCGCAACATCAGAGATTCCAAAACATTTGGTTTCCTTGTTGTGAATGATGGTACTTATTTTGAACCTTTACAGGTTGTTTTCCATGATGCAATGTCCAATTTCAGTGATATTTGTCATCTGAACGTTGGTGCAGCTGTTATTGTGAAGGGACAGCTTGTTGCAACACCAAAGGCTAAACAGCCATTTGAGATTCAGGCAGAAACAGTTGAGATTGAGGGTGCATCTACACCGGATTATCCGCTGCAGCCAAAGAGACATACATTTGAATACCTGCGTACACTGACTCATTTGAGAGCCAGAACCAATACATTTGAAGCTGTATTCAGAGTGCGTTCTCTGATCGCTTATGCGATCCATCAGTTCTTCCAGGAAAGAGACTTTGTCTATGTGCACACACCGCTGATCACAGGCAGTGACTGTGAAGGTGCCGGTGAGATGTTCCAGGTAACAACGATGGATCTGAACAATGTACCTAAGACAGAGGACGGCAAGGTTGATTTCTCAGAAGATTTCTTCGGCAAACCAACAAACCTGACTGTCAGCGGTCAGCTTAACGGCGAAACATTTGCTATGGCTTTCCGAAATATTTATACATTCGGTCCGACATTCCGTGCTGAGAATTCCAATACAACACGTCATGCAGCTGAGTTCTGGATGATCGAGCCTGAAATCGCTTTTGCGGATCTTCAGGATGATATGGAACTGGCAGAGAGCATGATGAAGTATGTGATCGGTTATGTATTAGAGCATGCACCGGAAGAAATGAAGTTCTTTAACCAGTTTGTAGACAAGGGTCTTCTTGAGAGACTTGAGCATGTCAGAACATCCGATTTCGGACGTGTGACTTATACAGAAGCTATTGAACTTCTTGAGAAACATAATGACGAGTTTGATTACAAGGTCAGCTGGGGATGCGATCTTCAGACAGAGCATGAACGTTATCTGACAGAGAAAATCTTCAAACGTCCTGTATTTGTGACAGATTACCCGAAGTATATCAAAGCTTTCTATATGAAACAGAATCCGGACGGCAAGACCGTTGCAGCGATGGATATGCTTGTGCCTGGCATCGGCGAGATCATCGGCGGAAGCGAACGTGAAAACGACTATGATAAGCTGTTGACACGTATGAAAGAACTGGGTCTGAAGGAAGAAGATTACAGTTTCTATCTGGATCTGAGAAAGTACGGTTCAACCCGTCATGCAGGCTTTGGTCTTGGTTTCGAGAGATGTGTGATGTATCTGACTGGTATGGGCAATATCAGAGACGTCATCCCATTCCCTCGTACAGTCAACAACTGCGAACTGTAATTTTTTCACATAACAAAGAATTTTAATGGCAGACAATGATTCAGGAGAAATTTTATGGGCGAAATGTTGAATGACTTGATTTTTAGTGTGAATACGATTCTTCCTGTTTTTATTGTTGTTGCAATCGGTTATTATATGCGGCGGAGAGGAACTGTCGATGCAAGTTTCGTCAGCTCCATTTCCAATGTTGTTTTCTATTATGCACTTCCGGCCAGGATGTTTCTTGACGTGGCCGGAAGTGATTTTACAGAGCTGATGAATCCGCGATTTGTCCTTGTGACAGTTGGCGGAACCATCAGCATTTTTCTTTTGGCATGGTTGGTGATCAGTCATTGCATTCATGATGGAAAACAGATTGCGGCAGCTGTACATAGTGCATACAGGGGCAACTATATTTATATCGGTCTTCCGATCATAGAGAATATTCTGCAGACGGACCACGTGGCCTGTTCGGTGCTTGTGCTGACATTCATTATGCCTGTTTACAATATTTTAGGTGTGCTGATCCTATCTATATATAGTGGGGACATGTCAGGAATGAAGCCGGGAAAGCTGCTTTTGAATATTTTGAAGAATCCTATGATCCTGGCGGTTATTTTTGGTGTCCTTTATGCCATGACAGGACTGCCGCTGCCATATGCCGCTGAGAAATCGCTGACGTATCTCGGAGCGATTTCAACTCCTATGGCATTGCTGATGATCGGAGCAAGAATGGTGGACAATTCCGCGAAAGGTGAGGGCAGGGCGATTCGGCTGGCGCTGCTTTTCAAATTGATCGTCGGTCCGGTTGTAATGACGTTTCTGGCTATCTTCCTTGGCATGCCGACAGAAGAAATCGTGACAGTCTTTGTACTGTTTGCGGTACCGACAGCCATGAATGTGTTTATTATGACAAAAAGCATGGGTGGAGACGATGGATTGGCGGCCAATGCCATACTGGCTTCGGTTCCGTGCTCTGTTATTGTGATGACCATCGGCATCTATCTCATGCGGGTGACGGGAATTGTATAAAGGGCGCGGGCCTGCCTTTAGTGCAAACTATGCTGCTGCGGCCGCATCATGATAGTGGTAACTTTTCGTGCAATGTTGTGAACAAGCCATGCTCCGGCCGCCATGGCCAGTATATACAGGACGATTCCTACAGGACGACCGAGTATGCGGTCGATATCTCCAAAGAGCAGCTGGGTAGAAATTTCCCAGGGGGAGATATAGAATAAATTGGCGGCACTGAAACGATGAAGGACACAATTGAATAATTCGGCTGCCAGACAGAAAAAGCCAAAAAGCGGCAGTGTATGCAGGAAGCCTTTGGTTGAAAGATCCGCTTCGTGACTGAAGATAATGACGAATCCCACGAAAATCAGCATCAGATGCCAGAGGACACCATGCAGTGTCAGTGTCCAGTAAGGATGAAAAATACCGGAGGGGTCGATAAAGGTGGCAACAGCCCCCATCATATTAAAATCAAGCAAAAAGGTGCAGAGGATTCTGTGCTTTTTTTCGTTATGTATCAGAATCAACAACGGGCACAGATACAGGGGAAGGCTGCATAGCTGGAAAGGAAAAATCCACCAGTCATAGGTGTGGTCATTCACGATATAAAAATTCATCAGCTGTTTATAACATTCGCCAATCAGAAGAATCACACCAGAAACCAGCATGATGCGGTCAAATCGGCGGCGGTTATCTATAGAAGAAACTTTCCATGCGGCAAAAACAGCAGCAGCGCTGCCGCCAAAAGCTGCAATCAAATGAAAAGGCCCATAAAGACCCGGCGGTGTCATCGGCCAGGCCGTCAGGCGGAGAAGATATTCCAAAAAAGACATATAAATTCCTTCTTTCAGGATAGTCAGGTACCTAAATAAATGAAATATTCATTATGGAAAAGTTTATCTAGGTATATACACATGTAGTATATCATAATTCAGACAAGGTATTCTTTCTAATAGTATATCAGAAGGAATATAAAAAAATTCATATAGAGAAATATTATGCCAAAAACTTCAAGGAGTGCATTCCTCATATTTTGGGCTATTTCCTCTGGGAACACTAGGAAATTTTTGATATTTGTGAAAGAATTGTGTTGAATTATTAAAAAAAATATGGTATCTTTTTCATTATACATATGAAAAACTGTAAACAGGTATATCTATAACGCGTTGACGCGAAAAAGCATTTGAAACGTTGGTAATCCGCCTGAGAGTTTGAGTGCGGGATCCGGCGGCAAAATATAATTTGAGCAGGAGAAACCGAAGGACAGTTTGACGGATAAATGGAAGGTATGTGAGCAAACCATGAATCAGAGTGAGAAAATATTAGAGATCAAAGATTTATGTGTCGAATTTAAGACTGTGGAAGGTACAGTCAAAGCCATCAATCATTTGAATTATACATTACATAAAGGTGAAAAACTTGGTATTGTCGGAGAGAGCGGAAGCGGTAAGAGTGTTTCGTCACTTGGTATCATGCAGCTGATCCCGAATCCTCCGGGCAAGATTGTTGCCGGTGAGATTCTTTATAAGGGACAGGATCTGGTGAAGACATCGGAGAAAGAGATGCAGAAGATCCGGGGAAATGAGATTTCCATGATATTCCAGGAACCAATGACTTCCTTGAATCCGATCATCAAGTGCGGCAAACAGATTGCAGAGTCTCTGAGACTTCATCGGGGAATGAATAAGAAGGAAGCCATGGAAGAAGCCATTCGCATGATGCAGGCGGTCGGTATTGCCAACCCGGAAGTGAGGGCCCATGAGTACCCGCACCAGATGTCCGGTGGTATGAGGCAGCGTGTGATGATCGCCATGGCGCTGGCCTGTCAGCCGCAGATTTTGATTGCCGATGAACCTACAACTGCTTTGGATGTGACGATTCAGGCACAGATTCTGGATTTGATCAGGGATTTGAATGAGAAGATGAATACATCGGTTCTCTTTATTACCCATGATCTGGGTGTTGTCAGTGAATTGTGTGATACAGTCATTGTTATGTATACAGGACGAATTGTTGAAAAGGCTCCTGTTCATGAGCTTTTTAATGATCCGAAGCATCCTTATACGGTTGGCCTGATGAATGCGATTCCGAAGATTACGAAGGATCGTCCGCCTCTTGAGACGATCGAGGGTGTTGTACCGAATCCGACGGAACGGATTTCGGGATGCAGCTTCTGGCCGCGATGTCCGCATGCGACAGAGCAGTGTAAGCAGAGCGAACCGCCGGCTGTACAGTTGTCTGAGGAGCGACAGGTAAGATGCTGGCTGTATGCAGATACGGCTGAGAAGAAGGAGGGTTAGCTGATGGCAGCAAATGATAAAGAAGTGCTGATGAAAGCCGACCATGTCAAAGTTTATTTTAAAGGCAAGAAAAAGGGACAGACAGTCAAGGCGGTTGATGATGTATCCTTTGAGATCATGAAAGGTGAAACCTTTGGTGTTGTCGGCGAGAGCGGATGCGGTAAGAGTACCCTTGGCAGAACGCTGATCAGACTTCAGCAGCCGACAGATGGTCATATTTATTTAAACGGAACAGATATTGCAGGTTTAAAGGGCGCACAGTTAAAGGAAATGCGCAAGGAAGCCCAGATTATTTTTCAGGATCCTTCGGCTTGTCTGAATCCGAGAAGAACTATCAAACAGATTTTGATGGAGCCTTTTGAGATTCACAATCTTAAGGGCAAGATGGATGTAGATGCGAAGATTATGGAACTGCTGCAGCTGGTGGGGTTGGACAGTTATCATTTGAGCCGATATCCTCATGAGCTTTCCGGCGGGCAGAAACAGCGTATCGGTATTGCCAGGGCGCTGGCACTGAACCCCCAGATCATTATCTGTGATGAAGCGGTATCTGCGCTGGATGTATCTGTTCAGGCACAGGTATTGAATCTTTTGCAGGAATTAAAGGAGAAACTGGGATTAACCTATTTCTTCATTTCACATAATCTGAATGTTGTTTATCAGGTCAGCGACCGTGTCGGCGTTATGTATCTCGGCAAAATGGTTGAGATTGCCAATTACGATCAGCTTTATGAGAAACGCTATCATCCGTATACAGAGGCATTGCTGTCAGCGATCCCTCAGGTTGATCAGGAAGAACAGAAAGAACGCATTCATCTGGAAGGTGAAGTTCCGAGCCCTTATGATCCGCCTTCAGGATGCCATTTCCATACAAGATGTCCGAAGGCCTGCGACAAGTGCAGACAGAC
>JBNMJG010000030.1:0-8675 GCA_050873705.1 Coprococcus sp.
ATTTCCATGACATTGCCCGTCTGCGCTGAACCAAAATTACCGGCATGCAGCAAAACCGCATACACACCCATAAAACCGCCCACCAGCGTAAGCAGCCAATGCATCATGACTTCCCATTGATTGTCTGTTAATTTTCCCATTTATTGAAACGCCTTTCTTATTACATATTGCGAAACTCTGTTGTATACAGAAAATCACCGCAAATTTTACCGCTAATTATTTTAAGGCATACATAGATGTTTTTCAAGGGGAAGAATTATTATTTTTGCTGGTATTGCTTATTTGAAGCCTGTCTTATTCAAATCCAATATATACTTCCGTTATACCTCTATCACTGTTCCTGTCATCAGCGGATGGATTTCTCTCAATTCCCGTGTCAGGATTGCCAATGCTTTATCCCCGGTGCAATGTCCTGTATAGTAAACTGCATCCGGCAGATTCGCAGCCAGATCCATGATAACCGGTTCCGGCAGGCACTCACCTGTTCTCGGGCTATAAAGATGAAAACCGCCGATCACGATATCCGGAGCAGCCGGACACTGTCTGATAATATTCAGGACACCTTTATGTCCGCATCCCATCAAAAGGACATTCTTGCTGCCTTGAATAAGCAAATGCTGTTCATGGACAAAATCATCCCTTGTCTTATCCTCTTTCAGCAGATTTTTATTTGTCTCATAAATCTCGCCCGCAACGTGGCTGTAAATCTGCAGCTCATCGTCAATGACATAGCTGCCGTCCAACAGTTTTACCTGCGGATGATGTTTCAGCTTCTGATTCAGTCCAATATACTCCGGGCCTGTCTTTTTAGCCGTATAATGATCATTAAATGCCTTCGCCTGCAGATAAATCACGGCATGGTCATTGATTGCCAGAAAGGCATCCAGACCGCCGCCATGATCATTATGTCCATGGGAAATAACCACTGTATCCACCTGAGACAGATCGATTCCCAATGCTTTTGCATTTTTGATAAACAGATCCGTTGTTCCCACATCAAACAGCAGCTTATGTTTCTCCGTCTCCGCATAAATACTGAGTCCATGTTCTGCCCCCAGTTCACATTTCGTCGTATCTTCCACCAATGTTACAAACTTCATGATAAATACCCCCGTCCATTTTCATGCTTTGCGTTTAAACCTCAACAGATTTGCCTGTCAGACACAAACAGCTTCCGACATCGCAATTGCAACATCAGAAGCTGTTCACTGCTTAGTTATAGTATATCACATCTTATTTAAAATGTCATATGCCATTTACTATTTCAGTTACTCATCTTTAACTGAGTCCTTTAATCCGTACGAAGGGCTGTTACAGGATCACTCTTTGAAGCCTTATTGGCCGGGATCAGGCCGCCCAGAAGTGTCAGTACAACACTTAATGCAATCAATACAAAGGCCGCTCCGATCGGCAGTGCCGCATTGACGTCCGTATTGCCGGATACAGTATGAATAATATAATTCGTCGGAAAGATCGCAATGATGGTTATGACAATACCGATCACACCTGCCAGCAGACCAATGATGAAAGTTTCTGCATTAAAGACAGCACCGACATTTCCCTTGCTGGCACCGATTGCACGCAGAATACCAATCTCCTTACGTCTCTCCAATACACTTATATAAGTAATAACACCGATCATGATGGATGAAACAACCAGTGAAATCGCCACAAACGCGATCAATACATAGGAAATCATATTCACTATAGAAGTAACAGATGACATCATTACGCCTACTAAATCCGTGTAAGAAATTACTTTATCATCCTGACCGCTGTCCGTCATATCATCATTGTAATCCTGAAGAATCTGATCAACAACCTGTTTGCTGTCAAAATCCACCGGATAGATGGAAATTGTCTGCGGATCTGCCTCATCTGCATATCCCATCTTATTCAAATTATCTTCATAAGAAGCGCTGCCCTTTGTCATCAAGGAGGTCATCAATTCCTGAAGATCATCTTCTGACATATTCATCTGAATGGCTTTGGCAAAAGCATCCGGATCAATTGAAAAGATGTCCTGCATATTGTCCATCATCGATGACATGGCAGATCCCATAGACTTCTGAAGGCTGGAACTGATCTGACCCATCACTTTGCCCATGGCGCTGCTGATCTGATCTGTCAGTTCATCTGAAAAATCTCCCATAACATCAGCCATCTTCTTCTGAAGATTTGCCTGCAGTGTCTTCGTATCAACAATCTGTCCCGCATACTGAAGAAGCACCTTCTGACCGCCGTCAGAAGAAACATATTTCAGAAAAGCATCCAAAATCTTATCCGGCTGTGCCAGATTATTTTTCTTCGCATAATCTTCATAGCCATTTGCCAGATCTGTCATAATTTCCTTCAGCTGATCATCTGTAATCTCTACGGATGACAACTTATCTTTCAGACTGACTAACTCCTCCGAAAGAATACGATCCACCGCATCTGTTTCCAGATAGGCTCTGAAATTGGTCTCAAAATCATTCGGATCTTCCTGCTTGGAAGCAAATTCCTGATAATCCTCCATGACACGCATCATAAAGTCTTTCAGCAAATCTTTTGTCAGCACTTCATCCAGTTCAGGTCCAAGAATTTCTTTCAGCTTTTTTGATAAATAAGCAATTGTATCGTCAGATGTCAGATACTGCTTCAGACCATCTGTCAAACCTGTAATATCTGTTGACGGATCATCTCCCACAGATTTCTTATAGCCATCCAGAAGCGCATTAAAAAGCTCCGTCAATGAATCCTGCGTCAGGTTCACAGATACACCTTTCAGAATATCCTGAAAATCTTTCTCTGAAAATGACGGCATGGCATCTGCCAACGCATCTCCGTCTACCAAATCACTTAGATCCACATCACTGAAGTCCATATCCGAAAATGCTGACGAATCCATATTCATCTTCGATGTATCTACTTTAAAGGCATCTTTGAAAGCTTCCTCATCGACTTTAAAGAAATCTTCCATATTCAGTCCATCTTCGTCATCCGGATCATCAAATGCTTTGCCATTAAAAACATTCTTTTTCTTATCTTTCATCTGGGCTTTGACAATATCACTCTTGGAAGCCTCTTCAATCTCACGATCAATTAAAGAAGACGGATATCCCACGCCGGCACTTAATGTTGTGATGTCCTGCCCTTCCTTCGGCTGCACAACGCCCACAACCTTCAGATCTTCGCCGTTTTTGACCAGATTTTTGACATACTTGTCATTGTCAGACTTGTCCTTCCATACGGAGAATTCACTGTCATAAGCATAATAATCACTGGCATTGACAACCTTTAATGTCACACCAAGAAAATCATCATAGTTGAAGGTCTCCGGATCTTCATTCACTTCCACTGCTTTATCTTCCGAAACGGATTTCAGAATCTTGTCCAATTCTTCTCCTGATTTCATTCCCAGTGAATACAGCGTCATATCGTAAATCTGCCCATCCTGTGTCAGAATAACCACACATTCATTGTCGTTTTCAGGCCAGTGACCGGCTTTGACATCGTACTGGTCTTTGTAAAGGGCATCATTGGCAGGCAGTGCATGAAACTGTTCAAATCCACTGCTCCCCATCATAGCCAGCATCATAGATGAGGATCCGCTTAAAGAAGAAAGTGTCTGATCCGGGCATACCTGACGGACTTTGTCATCTTTCTCCTGAAGATAAATCTGAGGCGTAATACCATAATCGTACTCAATAGCCTTTGTCTGATTCTTGATATCAGACTTGCCGCTTTCCAGATAAGATTTCAAAGATTTCAGATCATTGTATTCCGTTCCTGATACGAGCTGCGTCAGAATCTGCATCTCTTTGACCTTATTGTCCGTACTTTCCGCCTTCTTCGAAGTTGACATCATATCCGCACTCATGGACATCATATTCGTTGTGGTCTTCGTAATCTGCAGCGGATACTCCGACATAGTCTTTTCTTCCATATCTTCTATATACTTATTCACACCATGAGACAGAGACAAAATCATGGCAATACCGATAATACCGATGGATCCCGCAAATGACACCAGAATTGTCCTTGCTTTCTTGGTCTTTAAGTTATTAAAGCTCAGTGACAATGCTGTCAGGAAAGACATGGAGGACTTGCCCATATTCTTATGCACCGGTACCGGTGCTTCCCCTTCAGGAATATCATAAGGATCAGAATCCTCCAAAAGCTTACCATCCTTCACCTTGACAATTCGTGTGGCATACTGATAAGCCAGCTCCGGATTATGGGTAACCATAACGACCAGTCGGTCTTTGGCCACCTCTTTCAGCAGATCCATCACCTGGATACTTGTCTCACTATCCAGAGCACCTGTCGGCTCATCCGCCAGAAGGATATCCGGATTATTCACCAGGGCACGGGCCAGAGATACACGCTG
Organism: Coprococcus sp.; assembly: GCA_050873705.1. Classification (GTDB taxonomy): domain Bacteria; phylum Bacillota; class Clostridia; order Lachnospirales; family Lachnospiraceae; genus Coprococcus_A. Next base: position 4,373 of record JBNMJG010000030.1, read on the forward strand.
CATCTGACCGCCGGACATCTGATTCGGCTTCTTATGGATCTGGTTGCCAAGCCCTACCTCTTCCAGTGCCTTGATGGCACGTTCCCGTCGTTCCTTTCCTGAAATACCGGAAATCGTCAGGGCCAGTTCCACATTGGCCAGTACCGTCTGATGAGGAATCAGATTGTAACTCTGAAACACAAAACCGACGGTATGATTTCGATAGGAATCCCAGTCTCTGTCCTTGTATTTCTTCGTAGAAATACCGTTAATGATCAAATCACCGCTGTCATACCGGTCCAGACCGCCGATAATATTCAGCAGCGTTGTTTTTCCGGAACCGCTGGGTCCCAGAATGGCCACAAACTCATTGTCTCTGAGATTCAGACTCACATCATCCAGCGCCCGCTGAACAAGATTGCCCGTCTTATATGTCTTGCTTATATTTTTAATTTGCAGCATAGTTTCTCCTTAAACAAAGTATAAACTGAAGGTTACATAAATATCTTGTTTTTCTTATGCCACATTATACTCCATAAGTGTCCATTTAAGCAAGTTAAAAAAGTTTAAAAAGAAACTATCTCAAAAAATATTTCATTCTCTATTATCAAGTCACAGACGATAAAGGAACGAATTACGGTAATGACCAGCTACACATTAATCAAATTCAATCCACCCCAGAAGATATCGATCCTGTATTAGCCATTAAAAACGCTGACGGCAGCGCAGACTGTATCAGCAAAATCTTTATCTCGGATGTACCGGAGGATGCAAAACAGCTGACGCTTCAGTTAAAACACAACGGACAGACCATTGATGAAATGTCGGTTGAAATATCTCTGGAATAGTTTCTTCATAACAACCAAACTCCATTTTAAGCAGATAATTTTCAAGGAGAATGCAGCTCAACTTAAATTGCATTCTCCTTGTTTTAGAATTGTCTGTTCAAAGACATTTTATCTCTTGATAAAGCTGAAAATAAGATAGCTATACTGAAAGCACCGCTTTATCAATAACTGCCTTTACCTCCGCAATACTTTTCTTGGCTACATCTGCAATCAACTCAATTGAACAGCCTTTATCATACATACTACGAATAAACTGTTCCGTCATTTCTTCTGTTACTTCTCTTGTCACTTCTCTTGTTACACGCTCAGTTGTTTCTTTGATGGCTCTTTCTTCAATTCCTTCACCCAAATTACACATAATGTTCACGTCCCTTCTTAAATCATCATTCATCAGAATATGATATTCATTCTCTATAATCTCTATTTTCTCCTGTACTTTCATTTTATCTGATAATAATGCATTAAGTAATCGATGTAATTCATATTCTTTATCACGCTCAGGTAAATCTTTTGTCAACCCAATAAATATAATATTTATCAAATCCTGCTTGCCTTTCCAATGGCACCTACCTAAAATATTCTCATTAGCAAGATAATATCTGGATAAACTGTTCTCATTCATATCCAAACAAATCCAGATACTAAAGACCCGCTTTAAATCATTATAATTCGATTTCACAAAATCTCTGCCTTTTTGCGAAGAAATCATCCTGCTTACATAATAAATGCTTCTATTCAAAAGATGGTAGTCCGCTGGCTGGTCTTTCTGTATCTCAACGTTAATAATCATCTGCGCCAGGCCATCTTTCATGCGTACATAAAAAATGATATCAAATCGTATCATTCCTTCGTTAATTTCACTGTCTTCTGTATTCAAGCCTTTTATTGACTCATTGAATACAGTGGTTTTATCAGTATTGGTCATCCCCGGATTGACTGGTACAATCCCAATCAATGGTTCTCCTTCAATGTACGCAACTGCCTCTTCTGGCTGCATCCCTTTAAATTCATCAACAGTTCTCACAAGTATATGAGCCAATATCATCTTCTGTCCAATCAAACGCTTTGCACAAGCGTCGTACTGCGCCTTGTCATTTGCAGCTGCAATTGCATTCATCAGCTCAGTGTTCATATTCCGCATCCCTCTCCCTGTGTTATTCATCTCAGTTATCAGTTACAACTAAACACTTAATGATTCCACAAGAAGTACTCCGCTTACCCTCATTATAACGAAGAAAAACTATGGAATCAACTTAAAATACAGCATCTGCGCAATATGCGCAGTATGCTGCTTCTGTATATTCTATAGATATTCTCTTTCGTAAGCGCTTGTCAGAACGTATGTTTTTATTATATCATACACGTTCTTCGCATGCCATACATTATTAGTTGATATTCCGTTATTCTTTATTCGCCATATTCAACAGTAAAGGCTGCAAAATCGAGGTTTGTATAATTATGGTCTTCGCTGTCCCCTGGACCTGTCATGATATAAGGTGTCACCGCCAGTGATGTCACATCCTGATTCATGCCTTCAATAATGCTATATGTCTCATAGTAGTATTTTCCGTCCTTCTCGTAGTAACTATTTTCGGCTCCGGACCAGTCATCGCCATCTGCTGTGATAACAATCGCCTGAGAAGTATCCCCATTCGCCTCTGTCGTAAAATGATTGCCATTACTATCATCCAATGCCATAAAGAAGAACAGACTAGATTCCCCTACCCCTGTGAACTGGTCATAAAATGCTTTCTGACTCTCATCAAACTCCCATGTCACATGAATATACGTACCGGATGCCGCAATTTTCAACGCATCCACCGATGCCTGAATGCCATCACTGATTGTCACTGTCTTCTTAGGCTTAACAACCGCATTCTCATCCAATTTCACATCAAATGATATTGTCTGTGTACCAATGGAATCCACACTCTCCACCAAGGAAGCAGTAAAGCTGTCTGGGATTTCCCGACCTCCCAGCTCAACTGTTCCCTGATAATCGCCTTTCTCAAGTCCAAGTTCCGGATGTTCTTTAACATACTCATCCGGAAGTTGATAGAAATGTATCATATAAACAGCATCTCCGATAACCAGACGGTCTGCATCCAAATTATACTTCTTTCCTGCAGCCGTTGGTCTTGCATAAAATGCCAGACTCAGGCCATCATAATAAACCTGTGTAACATTTAACAGCGGTTCCTCAATACCTTTTATTTCTGCTGCTCTGTCCTCCCCATAAATATCAATCATTGTCTGAGGCCATCCCGGTGTTACAGTCTGATTAAAGGCACTGGTATCCGTTGTCAGATAGGATTCTGCATTTGTCTCATCCACTTTGCGTCCAACCAGTAATGATATATCCGATTTTGTTACGGCATAAACACCACCACTGATGATACCAATCAATGCCAGTGCTGCAGCTGCAACTTTGACCGACTGCCATCTGTGTCTTGAAGTATTTGATCTTCTTCTCTTATCACGCTTATCTTGCTCATTCTGTTGATTAACCTTTCCATTTGCATGACTCATTTCTCCATTTGCTTTAGCATCATTTTGATCCTCCGCTATTTCTTTCTCCACCTGCAGCTTTAATGCCAATCTGAAGCTTTCCGGTGTCTTTGGGAAATCCTGATCCCAACTATCTCTCTCACTCATACCGCATCCTCCTGTTCATACATCCGCCGCATCATTTTTCTTGCTCTGCTTAAACGCATTTTCACAGCACTCTCCCCAAGATCCAGCATGCCGCTGATTTCTTTCACCGTATACTGATTCAGATAATACAGTACCAACGGTACCCGATACTCAATTTCCAGTGCCATGATTTTCTGATATAAATCTGAATACTGATGCAGATCTGCTTCTTCTCCGGAAATCTGCTCATTATAAGCTGCCTCCCTGTTTCTTTTTCGCAGCATACCGTAGCACTCATTCAGCAGAATTCTCGTAAACCAGGTTTTGGCATATTTCTTTTCACGCAGCGTATTAATCTTTGCAAAAGCCTTACTCACTGCCTCCTGAACAGCATCCTGGCAATCCGCATCTTCTTTGAGAATAGATTTAGCGATCCGATAAAATTCATCGGTACCGGCAATTATCATCTCACCCAATTCTTTTTTATCCATTTTCTTCACTTCCTCTTTGAATGTGCACCTTCAACTATTAATAGCTATTATACCTATTAGATGCTCATTCTGCATTCCCAGTCACAGTGATAACAGCTTAAATTATCAAGATATGTCTTTGCTATTTTGAACAAAATATGGTATAATAGATGAATAATTTTTAGAAGAAAGGACGGTGTGTCCATTGAAGATGCAGGAATCTCCAGAAGATTATCTGGAAACCATTTATATGCTCTCACTTCATAGTTCTGAAGTGCGCTCCATAGATGTCGCCAGACATCTCGGTTACTCTAAACCCAGCGTCAGTGTCGCAATGAAACGACTTCGCGAAAACGGTTACGTCAATATGGA
>JBNMJG010000031.1:0-8652 GCA_050873705.1 Coprococcus sp.
CAAAGAAGTGGCGCCGGGACATTATGTGGCCTGCCACTTATACGAATAATTTTAATTCAATGATAATTGCGGAAACGGCCGGAAATCAGGTAGAAATTACAAAACGGAGTCTTTCGCAATCACCATACATAAGAATTTCTATTTAGGAGGTTAAGATTATGAAAAAGAAATTTTTAGCAATGGTCCTGGGCATTGCTGTAGTCTTAAGCTGCACAGCATGCGGCGGCGGTTCATCTGACACAGCAGCACCTGCATCAGGCGAGACAAATGCTGCTTCTTCAGAAGCCGGAAGCGATTCAGCAGCAGGCGGCAGCACAACAGTAACAGTGGCAATCGGCGCCGGATTCTCCACACTGGATCCTGGATATGTTTACGAGAAATATCCGCCAATGGTTGTGAATGCATGCTATGAGAATCTTTTCAAATTCTACAGCAATGACGGTGCAGCAGAACCATTACTGGCAGATTCTTATGAATTTTCAGATGATAATAAGACTTTAACAGTTAAACTGAAAGAAAACGTAACATTCGCAAGCGGCAACAAGATGACATCCGCCGATGTTGCTTTCAGTATTAATCGTTGTAAGAATCTTCAGGGTAATCCATCCTTCATCTGCGATACCATCGACAGCATTGAAACACCGGATGATTACACAGTTGTTTTTCATCTGACACAGCCTGACAGTGCGATCCTTTCCAAACTGACATACAGTTCACTGGCAGTCCTTGACAGCGCAGTTGTTAAGGAACACGGCGGTACAGATGCAGCAGATGCTTCTTCAACAGATACAGCACAGTCTTATCTTGATACAGCAAGTGCAGGTTCAGGTATGTACATCATGACAAGCTATACACCTGATTCTGAAATCGTTCTTGAGAAAAATCCTAATTACTGGGGTGAATCTACAAATGTTGACAAATATGTCATCAAGATTCAGCCTGATGCCAATACACAGATGATGACATTATCTTCAGGTGACCTTGATATTGCCATGAACATGACAGATGATACAATGTCTGAACTGACAGGCGACAACATTGCCAAGATCAACACAGCAACAAAGACAGTTGGTTTCCTTCTGATGAACATGAACGAAGAATACGGCGGCCCTGTTTCTAATCCAAAGGTACAGCAGGCTATCCGTAAAGCATTGGATTACACAGGTATCCAGACAATTGTCGGTGAAGGTGCAGAAACACCTTATTCCATCATCCAGGATGGTTTCATGGGTGCAAAGGGACAGCGTCCTGCAGATTATACCAACATTGACGAAGCAAAACAGCTTTTAGCAGATGCAGGTTATCCGGACGGTTTTGATATCGATATGCCTGTTTGTGACCTTGATATGGAAGGTGTCCTTCTGACAGACCTTGCCCAGAAGGTTAAAGATGACCTTTCACAGATCGGTATCAATGTTAACATCGTTTCCCAGCCATGGGCAGCAGGTTTCGGTGATGACTATCGTGACGGCAAGATCGGTTTCACAGTTATGTACTGGTCAACAGATTACAATGATCCTAATGTACAGCTTGAATTCCTTCCGGGTCAGTCTGTTGGTTTAAGAGCAGGCTGGACAGAAGATATGGATCCTGATCTGGCTAAACTTTACACAGATGCGCTGAATGCAACAGACAATGATGCACGTATCGCAGTTCTTGAAAAGATCCAGGATGATACATATGAAAATGGTCCATGGCTTATGATCGCTCAGGCACCTGCACATATCGCATACAATACAAGACTTGACGGTGTCGTTGCTTCTGACCCATATTCACTGGATTTGACACAGGTTACTATCAAATAATCCATCATTTTCTGATGATTCCTCTACAGGGCGCGGAAATCGCTTCTGCGTCCTGTAAATTTAAAGAAGGCAGCAGCCGATCAACAGATGCTGCCGTGAGTCGGCTGGTCCGGGATATTTTTATGTTCGGAGGCAACAGTTGACTGACGGAAATATCTGTTCATCAGATGTTCGATAATAAAGCTAAAACGAAAGAGAGAGAGGTGTCGTATGGAACGGCTGAAGTTTATAGGAAAAAGACTTGTATACCTTGTGATCATGCTGTTCGGTGTGGCGACGTTGGTTTTTATATTGACAAAACTGGTTCCCGGCGATCCGGTAACCGCCAATCTGAGCCAGAGAGCATTGGGGGATCCTCAAATTGTGGCCGCCTATAAGGCAAAATACGGACTGGATCAGCCGATTATTGTGCAGTATGTCTATTATATGAAGAATCTGCTGCATTTTGATCTGGGTACATCAATCCGTACCAATAATGCAGTTTTAAGTGAATTGGCGCGCTGCTATCCGGCGACCATTGAACTGGCAGTATTTGCTATTATTTTGGCAACTTTGTTTGGTATTTTATTTGGTGTGATTTCTGCGATTAAGAGAAACAGTATTCTTGACCAGATCGTGCGTGCGATTTCTGTTACTGGTGTCAGCCTGCCAAGTTTCTGGTTCGCATTGCTTGTGTTATATTTCTTTTATTACAAACTGCAGATCTTCCCGGGACCGGGCCGTCTCGGCAATGCGTTCAGTGCACCGCAGACAGTAACCGGATTTTTCGTTATTGACAGTCTGCTTGAGGGCGATATTCCGAAGGCACTGGATGCCCTGAGACATCTGATCCTTCCGGGTACGGTTCTGGCGGCCTTTACTATGGGGCTGATCACCAGAACAACACGTTCCAATCTACTGGATGTTATGTCCACAGATTACATCCGTACAGCCCGTGCCAAAGGTTTGTCAAGTACCCGTCTGATTATCCATCATGCGCTGGGCAATGCGCTGATTCCTGTATTGACAGTTATTGGTCTTGGTTTCGGCAACCTTCTTGGCGGTATGGTACTTGTTGAGACAATTTTCAACTGGCCGGGAGTTGGTCAGTTTGCGTATCAGTCCGTCCTGTCCAATGACTATCCGTCAATTATCGGCGTGGCTCTTCTGATTGCGCTGAATTATATGATAATTAATACAGTGGTCGATATCCTGTACGGTATCATTGACCCGAGAGTGAGGTGCAGTTAGATGTTACATTCTTTGAAAAAAATGTTCAAATCCAATTATCTTTTCACTTTCGGTGTGATTATCTGTCTGTTCTGGATCATCATGGCAATTATTGCACCGATGGTGGCACCTTATGATCCGGTTGTCCAGGATCTGACACTGAGGTTAAAAGCACCTTCAGCGGCACATATCTTCGGTACAGATAACTTTGGCCGTGATATTTTCAGCCGTGTTATCTATGGCGGACGTTATTCATTGCTGGCAGGCTGTCTGACAGTTGTGATCGCCGGCTGTATCGGAACGATTTACGGTGCCATTGCCGGTTATGTAGGAGGTGCTGTGGACAATGTCATGATGAGACTTTCAGAAATGATTCTGTCCTTCCCGTCACTGATCCTGGCAATGATCATCAATGCAGTTATGGGTTCTAACTTGTTTAATACAATGTTTGCCCTTGTTATTGTTGCATGGCCGTCTTATGCCCGTGTCATGCGAAGCGTGGTGCTGAGTGTCCGTGAGAATGAATATGTTACTGCTTCAGAAGCGTTGGGAGCTTCAAAAAGCCGTATCCTGCTGAAGGAAATCATTCCAAATAGTATTACCTCTGTTCTGATCATGGCCACAACAGATATCGGCAATCAGATCCTGATGTTCTCCACATTGAGCTTCCTGGGTCTTGGTTCTGCTCCTCCAACACCTGAATGGGGCATGATGGTATCCGATGGCGTTCAGTACTTCAACAAATTCTGGGTAGCAGGATTCCCTGGACTGGCAATCTTTACAATGGCTGTGGGGGCCAACTTCATTGGTGATGGACTCCGCGATCTGTTGGATCCGAAACTGCGAAAACAGTTCTAAAATTATATAAAACAGGCATTGCAAATCTTGATGTCTGTGAAAGACCGCTCCGTTCAATTTTTTCATAGCAGGCACACTCTCGTTGCCTGCCCCTAGCAGCGGTACATAAGGTGGTAAAAAACACCACCTAAGTACCGGCTGGGACAGAAGCACCTGCCATGAAGAAAGTGAACGGAGCGGTCTTTTCAGTAGTGATAAGAGATTTGCAAGAGCCTGTTACCATATATCTTAGAAACAGATGAAAAGCAGAGCCTGGAATTTTAGAGCGTTTTGCAGCTGTCTATTGGAAAAATTGGAAAGTTAAAAATACATTTTGCAGTATGTTCGAGCATACTATGTTAGTTATTTCTGCGTAATTGACAAGTTTGGATGCGGCATGTATCATGTACTTAGTATTAAAAATGTACTATAAATGAAATGCACTTTTTGAAAATGCTGGAAGATGATTTTTGACGGATGCTTATTTAATAAAAGTGCAGGGAAAATAAAATGATTACAGGAGGTTCTGATATGGATCTGAATACAGAGATTTTGATTATCGGCGGCGGTGCGTCCGGTATGGCAGCGGCTGTGGCAGCAGCGGAGATGGGTGCAGAGGTAACGGTTGCGGAAGCGAATGCGGCGGTGGGCGGAAATGGTCTTTTCCCAAGAGGTATTTTTGGTGTGGACAGCAAGGTACAGCGCAAGAAACTGGTTTTTGCGGACAGAGATCAGATTTTCAGGGATTGTATGAATTATTCCCATTGGAAGATTGACGGCAGGATTATCCGTACGCTGATTGACAAGAGCGGTGATACGGAGAATTGGCTGATGGACAGAGGCGTTGAATTCTGCGATGTGGTGCATCATATTCCAAATCAGACACCGGAAGTTTTTCATATTACAGAGGCAGAGGAAAATGTTGGTCACTGTGTAATTAGAAATCTGAAACGCATCTGTGAGGAAAAAGGCGTGCGTATTCTCACAGGTGCCAAAGGAAAGACGTTGCTTAAGGATGAAAAGGGCAGCGTCTGCGGTGCTGTCTGCGAGACAAAGGACGGTGAAGTGGTGATTAAGGCACAGAAGGTGATTCTGTGTACAGGCGGTTTTGCGGGCAACGATGAAATGGTTGAAAAATATTACCCTGGATTTAAGCGTGAACTGGTAGGCCAGGGCGGCGGCATGCGTCATCCCGGTGATGGTATCCGCATGGCCCTTGAGGCCGGTGCGGAAGTGGAAGGCAATTTCACAATGGAAGCAGCAGCTCCGAAGATCAAAGGCTATGAAGCGCTGAATCTTTTCCTGGGCAAACCGTACAATGTATGGCTGAACCGTTTCGGTGAACGTTTTGCAGATGAAGGTATTGTGTATAATTTTGCAGTATCATTTAATGCCTGCCTGCGTCAGCCGGATGGCAAAGTATGGGTTGTCTTTAATCAGGCGCTGTTGGATCAAACCCTGAGCGACGGCAAAGATATGATCGAGACGATCCACATGCCGCCGAATGTGGAAGAGAGACTGGACAGTACCATGGAGCAGGCCATTGCAGACGGTGTGCTCTGCAAAGCAGACAGTTATGAAGCATTGGCAGCGTTTATCGGCTGTGATGCAGAGACAGTGAAAGCGTCTATGGAGGAATACAACGACTTCTGTAAGGCAGGAAGAGACGGTTGGTTTGCCAAGGACAAACGGTATATGCTGTCTATGGAAAGCGGTCCTTATTATGCGATCAAAGCCGGAGAAGACATGCTGATCACTCATGGCGGCATTCGTGTCAATGAACGCTTTGAGGCTTTAGGCGGTGATTATAAACCGGTTGAGAATCTTTATGTAGCCGGTGTGGATTTCGGCGGCGCGGATGCGGACGTATACAATGTTGTCATGAGCGGACACGGTTTCGGCTTTGCGGTCAATTCAGGCCGAATTGCCGGAGAAAATGCGGTTAAAGCACTGAAGCAGAATTAATGAAAACTTTTATGCGTTAATAAGAAAATTTACGAAAGTCAGATAAACTATAGAAAACCACTATAGAAAGTGATATACTTGACGGCAGATGAAGATTTGAAAGGAGCATTTGCTATGAAGCAGAATAGAGTAGACAGAATTATGGCAGCCCTGAAGGAAATGGGACTGCATCAGATGCTGATCGTTGACCCGATGTCCATTTATTATCTCACCGGCGTTTATGTGGCACCTTTTGAGCGTTTTTATGGTTTATATCTGAGAGAGGATGGCCATCATGCATTTTTCCTGAACCGGTTATTTACAGTACCGCAGGAAGTGGGCATTGAAAAGGTATGGTATTCCGACACAGACCCTGCTATGGAAATCGTAGCGAAGTATCTCGACAAAGATGCACCTTTGGGTGTGGATAAAGAGCTGAAAGCAAGATTTTTGCTGCCGCTGATGGAGATGAAGGCAGCAGCAGGTTTTGTCAATGCTTCTCTGGCTGTGGACCGTACAAGAGGCGTCAAGGATGAAGAAGAACAGGAACTTATGCGTATTGCTTCAGATATCAATGACAAGGCCATGGCACAGTTCAAGGCCATTGTCCATGAAGGTGTTACTGAGAAAGAGCTGGCAGACCAGATGCTGAAGATTTATACGGATCTGGGTGCGGATGGTTACTCCTTTGAACCGCTGGTTGCTTTCGGTGCCAATGCAGCAGACCCGCATCATGAGCCGGACAATACCGTATTGAAGGTCGGTGACTGTGTCCTCTTTGATGTGGGATGCATCAGAAAAGGCTATTGCTCCGATATGACCCGTACTTTCTACTTCAAGGAAGTCAGTGACGAACATCGTCATATTTATGAAACAGTCCGCAAGGCAAATGAAGCGGCCATTGCCAAGATCAAACCGGGCATTCCTCTTTGTGAATTGGACAATACAGCCCGTCAGCTGATCACTGATGAAGGCTACGGTCCTCAGTTTAACCATCGTCTCGGACATTTTATCGGACTTTCAGAGCATGAGTTCGGTGATGTTTCCTCTGTGAATACAGACAAAGCCGTACCGGGTATGATTTTCTCTATTGAACCGGGTATTTATCTGACAGATGATACAGGTGTCCGTGTGGAAGATCTGGTGCTGGTGACAGAGGATGGCTGTGAGGTGCTGAATCATTATCCAAAGGAACTGCAGATTATTGCATAAGATATTGAAGAATGGTACAATAGTGAATAAATAAGATAACGGGCGAAATGTGCAGGACGCATTTCGTCTTGTTGTATATATGGAGGCAAATACACATGAATACACATCCTACAGCGACTTTACATATGGCAAACGGCAGCAAGATTATCATTGAACTTTTGCCGGAGGCTGCACCGAATACGGTCAACAGCTTTATTTATGCGGCATCCAGGGGATTTATGGACCATCATGCGATTCAGAGAATTGTTCCGGGCAACTGGGTGGACGTGACTTATCAGGCTTTTGGTCACAAAGAATGCCGGTATCTGATTCCGAATGAATTTGAACTGCATCCGGAGATTGAACCGTTGGATTCCCATCCGGGCTGCGTCTGCATGGGCGGTTATGGTGAGGATGGACTGGCCAGCTGTGAATTCTTTTTCCCGCTGCGTGATTGTCCGGATCATAAGGGAACCTATCCTGTTTTTGGCAAAGTGATCGAAGGAATGGATGAGATCCGGCGTCTGGAAAAGGTGAAGACAAGACCCGTTGATTTTCCGATTCCCGGAGTTGAAGTCAATGAACCGGTTGAACCGGAAGTCATTGAAAAGGTCGAACTGGATTTGAAGGGACAGACGTATCCTGAGCCGGTGCGCATGAAGGTACAGAATCTGCCGCCGTGCTGGACGGATATGAAATAAAAAGTGTTTTAGAAATATAGGGAAATGGAGAAATAGTATGTTTAATATCAGAGAAATGAGACCGGAAGATAAAGCGGTCATTATGCCGATGGTGATTACCTTTTATCATAGTCCGGCAGTGGAACACGATGTGGACACAGCGGTGCTGGAGCGCACATTTGAAGCAGCTGTAGATCCGGCGATGCCATATATCAGTGGTCTGGTGATGATGGAAGACGAGAAAGTTGTCGGATATGGTTATGTCACCGGCTATTATGCGTCAGAAGTCGGCGGGTTGTGCATGTTTATGGAAGAAATGTACTTTACACCGGAATGCCGGGGCAAAGGATACGGTACCAAAGCTTATCACTGGATTGTGGATCATTATCCGGAATACAAGCGTTTCAGAATCGAAGTTACAGAAAGCAACGTTAATGCTAAGCGCTTGTATGAGCGATGGGGCTTCAGATTCCTGGAATACAACCAGATGGTGTTGGATAGATAAAATTGATGAAAGATGGCTATAAATATACGTAAAAGTAGACAGATGTCATGAGAATTTGAGAATGAATATGAAAATTGCCTTCTATCTATGGAAAATAAAACAGTTGGCTCCTGTAAACGTTTAGCGTAATTTTCGAAAATTTTGCGAGCATAGCAACAGCTTCGAAGCAATGTCTGAGCCCGTAAGAGCGAGTTTTGCGCAGAAGCTGTTAATATGCGGCGCAGCAAAATTTCGAAAATGCTAAGGTTACAGGAGCCAACTGTTTTATTTAAATTAGACGCGGACCTTTGTGCCTTTGCCGCCTCTGTTGACAAGTTTCAACTTATTCAACAGTAATTCATTGTCATTGTGGATAATGGTGCATTCCTGGCTGCTGTCCAGTGGATAAGCGGCCTTAACGCTGTCACCGGAACCGAGGTTGATGCCGCGGACACCGATGGCAGTTTTCTTCATTTCAGGGATGTTCATCATTGGGAAACGG
>JBNMJG010000032.1:0-8635 GCA_050873705.1 Coprococcus sp.
GGCAGATATTTCATGGTAGATAGAGAACAGAGGGGAAATGTTGTTTCTGTTAATTTGAACGGAGAAAGTGAAAAAGAGGGTAAGGTTACGGTATTAAGTTATCAATTTGGATATGTGCCGGAGGGATATGAGGAATGGCAGCCGAGATACTATTCGAAAAATGGTGAGTATGGCGGCAAAGGGTTTTATGTCATGCAGTGGCAGGGGCTTGATACAACCTTTGAGTATCTTGAAAATCGTACAAAAACAACGATTAACGGTAAAGAGGCCTATTGCTATCAGATGGGAAAGGAAAGCAATATAAAAGAAGCAATTCAGGTGCTCTATAATGATGAAGGTGTCATGTATACAGTGTATTCGGATGATGAGTTTATTTCAATGGATGAACTATTAAAAATTGCAGAGGGAATGACTGTGACAGAGACCGGAGAATATGCGGAAATTATCAGTGATGAAAATGTGACAGATGGCAATGTGCTGCCGGAAGAATCAATTCCTGAAAATCATATGTGTCAGACAGGTGATACAGTGACATGGGCAACAGTCGATGGAGATAAAGGTGAATTAACAGTAAAAAATATTGAAGTACTTACAAATATAGCAGATTTATCGAAAGCAGATTTCAGTGATTATGATGAAGAAATCGCACCATTTACAGATGCGTCGGGAAATTTGAAAGTCATTAATGGAGTGACGGATATAGAAGACGAAAATGGCATACATGAAGAATCCGAAGAAAATCAGGTGGTATTGGCAAAGGTATCCTGTAAGATTGTGAACACAACGGAGGAGACACAGGAGTATTATATGAATACTCTTTCGTTGGAGGGAATCAAAGAACTTGGTAGTTGTGTGACTATTGATTATGATACGATAGCGGATTATAAAAATGGTGTACCGGAACGGATGATTTATATGACAAATGCGCAGCATACAACAGGAGATGAACGTGCCCATTCGTTTTTTGCATTTAGTCTGGCATCTGGGGAAAGTAAGGACATTGACTGTGCTTTTCTGACCTATGAAAATAGTTTGAAGGATACGGGATTGATCTTTAATCCGACAGGAGGTACTTTCGGACAGAACAGCGAATATATCTTTGGATGGAAATTACAATAACAAGACATGATTTAGGCAATCATTCATAGAATAGATAAAAAATGGATGGTGCCGGTCATGTCAGTAAAAAGAGAACTGATTAAAGGAACTCTGATATTAACAGCAGCCGGGTTTGCAGCCCGGCTGCTTGGTTTTTTTAACAGGGTCTATCTGGCAAATTTGATATCTAATGCAGAACTGGGGCGCTATCAGCTGATATTTCCGATTTTTATGTTTTGTATGGCGGTCAGCTGTGCGGGGATACAGGTGGCCGTGTCGAAAATGGTGGCGGCATATCATGGCGCAGGAAAGAAAAAGGCAATCAGACAAACGATAAAAGCAGCGGGTATAATTTCATTCATTTTGGCACTATTATGCGGTGGGTGTGTTGCTGCTTTCGCAGAACCTATCAGTCAGTGGATTTTAAAGGATATCAGTTGTCGGGGATATCTGGTGATTATGGCAATTGCCATTCCTTTTGCAGCAGTACATACGTGTGTCGGCGGTTATTTTTATGGTATCAGACATACAGCAGTTCCGGCAGTGACGCAGCTTATAGAGCAGGTTGTCAGAGTTGTGACCATTTATTTGCTGGCTGCAATGATGTACCAAAAGGGAAAAATTGATGCTTCTGTTGCGGTCTGGGGATTGGCAGCGGGGGAAATATTTTCCTGTTTTTTAACTTGGATTTGTTATCGGTTTAGTATGAGAAGTCAAAAGGGGAGACCAGGGAACGGGGAGCCGGTCGGAAAAATCCTCCGACAATTGTGGCAGTATGGTGGCCTTCTGACAGCTAACAGGGTATCAGTGACATTACTGCAAAGTACGGAAATGATTCTGATGCCGCTGATGCTGGCAAAATATTATGGAGATACAGAAAGTGCACTGTCCGTGTTTGGCATTGTTACGGGAATTGTGCTGCCGGTTATTCTGTTTCCAAATACAGTGACCAATGCAATGGCATCACTTTTGCTGCCGGCAGTAGCGGAGGCAGAGGAAGTTCATGATTACCGGGCGGTGTCGGGAGCGATTAAGAAAAGTTTGGAATATTGTCTGCTTCTGGGGCTTTTTTCAGGGTTAGTTTTTGGGGTCTGCGGCCATCAGATCGGCAGTCTGCTTTTTAACGATGCTGAGGCAGGGGGATACATACAGGCCTTTGCAATTCTCTGTCCGCTTATGTACATTCAGTCTTTGTTAGCGGGTGCGTTAAACGGGCTTGGAAAAATGAACGAAACATTGCTGCATCATGTGATTGCTTCGGGTATCCGGCTGTTCGGTGTGGTTGTTCTGATGCCAAAAATGGGGATTTATGGTTATATTGCAGGTGTATTTTTGGCTAATGCAGCAGTAACGGTTATCGCCGCGGTTCGTCTGCATCAGATTGTCGGAAGAATAAGTACTGCAAAAAGAGATTGATTTTTATGATATCTGTGTTACAATATGTATAACAGATGGACAATGTTTCATGCCAGACGATAGCTGCAGGAGATGCTGTCCGTCCTTCAGGACTCACAGATGGGGACTGAATAGAATATATATCATAAGAGAAGGTGAGCATATGATACTGGAGATAGATTTTAACAGTGATGAAGCCTTGTATATACAGCTGCGTAATCAGATCGTTATCGGTATCGCCACGTCTCAGCTTTCGGCGGGGGATTCACTGCCGTCGGTGAGACAGCTGGCTGACCGTGTGGGTATCAACATGCATACAGTGAATAAGGCGTATACGGTACTGAGACAGGAAGGCTATGTGAAGCTGGACCGAAGGAAAGGCGCTGTTATAGCCATAGACTGCAATAAGGCATCGGCGCGCAATAAACTGCTCAGAGATCTGCAGGTGATGCTGGCAGGTGCCATGTGCAAGGGAATTACAAGAGATGAAGTGCATGAGATGATCGATATGATCTATGATTATTATGAACAGCCGGCGAATTATCCGGAGGAGGAATAGGATATGCTTTGTGATGGATGTCATGAGAACGAGGCGGTCGTTTTTTATACAGAGATTATTAATGGCGAGAAGAAGGAACTCCATTTGTGTGAGGCTTGTGCGGCCAAGGAGACTGGCATGGATCATACATTTGTTTCGTTGACGGATACATCATTTTTGGCGAATTTACTGGCAAGTGTCCTTGGCAAGCGCCAGGAGACAGATGATGAAGAGAATCTGAAGAAGACGAATCTTGTTTGTCCGTCCTGCCATATGACATATAATGAATTTTTGAAATATGGTACCTTTGGGTGCCCGGATTGTTATAAGACATTCAATTTTGTATTGGATGGGTATTTGAAGAAGATACAGGGCAATTGTGAACATACAGGGAAGGAACCGCTTTATGGCGGGGAGACGGTACATATCCCGTCGATCACAGCAGAGGCTGATCACGCTGAGGTGAAGGATACTGAACAGGATATCGCATTTACAGTGGATGCCGGTTCAACAGAGGAAGAACTCCGGGCGGCATTGAAGCGGGCTGTGGCGAAGGAAGAATATGAAGAGGCGGCCAGGATCCGTGATATAATCAGAGCCGGCAGAAAAGAGGCGGATGAACATGCGTAAATGGTATGAAATGGAAGCGTGCAATCAGGGACCGATTATAGGCGGTCAGGTATATCTGGTCCGCAATATTATGGGATATCCTTTTGAAGCGAAGATGAAGGAGGAAGAACAGAAAGCCTTGATGGCAGCCGTGTGCTATGCGGTACGCGAATCGGAAGAGGTCCTTCAGAAGAAGTTTGTGTTTATTAACTTTTCTGAGATCAGAGATTATGAGCAGCAGGCATTGATCGGGAAATTGGCCATTCCGCCGCAGATGTTTGAAAAGGGCCATGAATCGGGAATCATTCTATCAGAGGATGAATCAGTTTCGGTACTTGTTAATGGCAAGGAGCATCTTTGTATACAGGTATCCTGTCCTGGCAATCATATACAGGAAGCCATGGCGCTGGCGGGGCAGGTGGATGATTGTCTGAATCAGTATTTGAAATATGCCTTCAGTAAGAAGTATGGCTATCTGACCTCCAGTCCGCTTTACATGGGAACAGGAATGTCTGCATCCTATCTGCTGCATCTGCCGTATCTGGAGAAGAAATCCGTGATGCATCAGATGGAGAAGCAGATCAGCCAGTATGGATTTACACTGAGACCGCATTTTGACGGGCAGACAGAGGCACCGGGCAGTGTTTACAGGATGCGCAACAGGAAGACTTTGGGCCTTTCTGAAAGTGAGATCACTTCTGCCCTGGAACATCTGGCCGGACAGTTAGCAGAGCAGGAGGAGGCGCTTGCCAGACAGTGTTTCAACGAGGACCGTCTGAGTCAGGTGGATCCCATGTATCGTGCTTATGGTTTGATTAAATACGCCAGAAAGCTTGGATATGATGAGACAATGGCCTGTTTGTCGCTGCTCCATGCCGGTGATCTGTATCATATTTGGCCGGAACAGGCAGAGATATGCCCCTTTGCGGTTATGCTGAATACGGCGGATGCTGTTTTGTCAGCAAGTGCTGAGAAGAATATCAGCAGCAGTGAGCGCGGGCGGGCCCGGGCAGATTATATTCGGAGGGAATTGCCGGTGCTTGATGCATCTGAGGCCGTTTCTTCTTAGTATGAGAGAGATAAAATGTACAACAGGAGGCTTTTATTTTTATGCAATATAGATTTACACAAATGGCAGCCAATGTGATGCATTATTCAAAGGAGGCTGCAGCAGAACTGAACCACAGCTATATCGGAACAGAACATATTTTGATCGGATTGCTGCGGGAGAAAGAAGGACTGGCATGCCAGGTGCTGGAAGATCATGATGTGACAGAGGAGAAGGTACTGCACATGGTCAGTCAGCTGATTCAGGGCAGTCAGACAATGGTGGCAGAGCCGGAAGAATATACACCGCGAAGCCGTCGTATTCTGGAGATCGCTAACCGTGAAGCCATGCGGTTCAGAGCTTCAGCAATAGGAACGGAACATCTTTTGATCGCCATATTAAGAGAAACAGATTGTGTTGCGGCACAGCTGTTATATTCACTTGGTGTGCAGGCACAGAAGGTTTATCAGGATATTGTACTTGGTATCGGTATGGATGCCAGAGCAGCGAAGGCAGATATGCCGTCAGCCAAGGGCAAGTCGCGGAGAAAGAACGAACCTTTAATGGTTGATCAGTACAGCAGAGATCTGACCGCTTATGCCAGAGAGGGCAAGCTGGATCCGGTGATCGGACGTCATGATGAGATTCAGCGGGTGATTCAGATACTTTCCAGAAGAACGAAGAACAATCCTTGCCTGATCGGTGAACCCGGTGTCGGCAAAACCGCCGTTGCGGAAGGACTGGCACAGAAGATTATCAGCGGCAATGTACCTGAGACAATCAAGGACAAGAGGGTTCTGACACTGGATATTTCCGGCATGGTAGCCGGTTCGAAGTACCGGGGCGAATTTGAAGAGCGTATTAAACGCGTCATCAATGAAGTCAAAGAAGACGGCAACATTTTACTTTTCATTGACGAAATTCACACGATTATCGGTGCCGGCGGTGCGGAAGGTGCCATTGATGCGGCCAATATTCTGAAACCGTCACTGGCCAGAGGTGAACTGCAGATTATCGGTGCAACGACCATTGAAGAATATAGGAAGCATATTGAGAAGGATGCGGCCCTTGAACGCCGTTTCCAGCCGGTAATGGTGGAGGAACCATCCGAGGAGGAAGCTGTTGAGATTCTGATCGGTCTGAAGGGGGCATATGAGAATCATCATCATGTGACCATTACAGATGAGGCCCTGGAGGCAGCTGTTCATTTGTCTGCAAGGTATATTAATGATCGTTTCCTTCCGGATAAGGCTATTGATCTGATCGATGAAGCATGCTCCAAGGTAAGACTGAGTTCTTATACATCATCTCCGAAAGTAAAAGAATTAGAGAAAAGGGTAGCGGAACTTGAGGAAGAGAAAGAGCAGGCCATCAAGGATGAAGCCTATGAACGGGCCAGTGAGATCAAGAAGACGCAGAAGGAATTAAATGATGAGATGATCCGTCTTAACAGCGAGTGGGAAAAGGTTCGCAGCAGCGAGCAGTTGATCGTTGGAGAGAACGAAGTAGCAGACATTGTAGCCAGCTGGACCAAAATCCCGGTCAGAAAGCTTGAAGAAGAAGAGTCAGAACGCCTGAGAAAGCTTGAATCAATTCTGCATGAACGTGTGATCGGTCAGGAGGAAGCCGTAAGTGCAGTGGCCAAAGCCATCCGACGCGGCAGAGTCGGTCTGAAAGATCCGAAGCGTCCGATTGGTTCCTTCTTGTTCCTGGGACCTACAGGTGTTGGTAAGACGGAACTGTCCAAGGCACTGGCAGAAGCAATGTTCGGCAAAGAAGATGCTATGATCAGGGTTGACATGTCGGAATATATGGAGAAACATAGTGTGTCCAAACTTATCGGATCACCTCCGGGATATGTCGGTTATGATGAAGGAGGACAGCTGAGTGAGAAGATCAGACGCAATCCTTACTCGGTTTTGCTGTTTGATGAGATTGAAAAGGCACATCCTGATATTTTCAATATTCTTCTGCAGGTTCTCGATGATGGTCATATTACAGATTCCCAGGGCAGGAAGATTGATTTCAAGAACACAGTGATCATTATGACTTCCAATGCCGGAGCAGCGAATATCGTCACTCCGAAGAAACTGGGATTCTCAGTTGGTGATACGCATGAAGCGGATTATCAGAAGATGAAAGCCGGTGTCATGGATGAAGTCAAACATCTCTTCAAACCGGAATTTTTAAATCGTATTGATGAGACGATTGTCTTCCATCCGCTGACAAAAGAGAATGTCAAAGATATTGCGGACATTATGTTAAAGACAATCTGCAAGCGGATTAAGGAACAGCTGGGGGTTGAAACAGTGATTTCCGAAGCAGTCCGCGATCATCTGGCAGAAAAAGGCTTTGATGAGAATTATGGTGCACGTCCGCTGAGAAGAGTGATCCAGAATGAGATTGAAGATGCCATGGCAGAAGAATATTTGGATGGCAAGTTCGGTCAGGGAGATACCGTCGCACTTGAAATGGATGAAAATCATATTAAATTTGTTAGAAAATAATAAAGACTCTGGTCATGCGGCCTATTTTCATGTATAATAGGATGGCAGGCAATTTTACCTGAATTATGAACAAGTGATAAACATACACAGAGATGTATGCGACTGGAGGATAAGGACATGGCAGTTGTTGAAGAATTAATTCGTGTTGAGAACGAAAATGGCTTAAGCTTCGGTGATTATACACTGAATGCCAAGAAGAAGGTCTCTGATTTCGAGTTTCATGGTGATATGTACAAAGTGAAGACATACCGTGATATCACGAAGCTTGAGAAGAACGAATTATTTGTATATGAATCTGTACCTGGAACATCTGTATTCGATTTTGAAGAGACAGATGCCAGAACAGAGTTTGAAGTTGAAGGATTTGAGGATACACAGATTACACTGGAACTGGAAGCTGAACAGGAATATGAAGTTTTTGTGGATGATGTGAATATCGGACGAATGACAACAAATCTTGGCGGCAAGCTTGTATTGAGCGTTGAATTAGGAAGCGCACAGAAGCATGTAAAGATTGTCAAAATGTAAAGCAAGATCATATTTAACTTCATTCATCATACAGCGATAGCATTTATGAAATGAACAAAGGATACTGCAGATGACACAATATGTGAATTTGCAGTATCTTTTCGTTTATTTTGATGAGATGAAGTATCGAAATGGGCTGTGAATACAGAGCAGTCCGGAATAAAGTATGATAAAAACGGGAGTAGTTCAATGGCTAAAAGTAAGAATATATTTTTTTGTCAGGAATGCGGATACGAATCAGCTAAGTGGCTTGGACAGTGTCCCGCCTGTAAAGCATGGAATACCTTTGTAGAGGAACCAACGATTGGAAAGGGGAGTGCGGCTTCTGGTGTCAGGCATCAGGCTAAAGCTTCCGAACCGGTGCTGCTGTCATCGGTTCATTCAAGTGATGAGAAGCGCAGACCAACGGGAATTTCAGAATTTGACAGAGTTCTTGGCGGAGGTATTGTGCCGGGATCCCTTGTGTTAGTCGGCGGTGATCCTGGTATCGGCAAATCCACATTATTGCTTCAGATGAGCCGGTGTCTGTCAGAACAGAGCTGCCGCACGATCTATGTGTCGGGGGAAGAATCCCTGCAGCAGATCAGACTGCGTGCTGACAGACTGGGGGCATTTAAGAATGATCTGGCGATGCTTTGTGAGACGAACCTGGATGTGATACAGGAGACGATTCTGAAATATAAGCCGGAAGTGGTGATCATCGATTCCATTCAGACAATGTATCGTGAAGATATCAGCTCAGGGGCCGGAAGTGTCAGTCAGGTCAGAGAAGCTACAAGTGTATTGATGCAGTTGGCGAAGAGGGAGAATATTGCGATTTTTATCGTCGGACATGTGACGAAGGAAGGCGTGGTTGCCGGACCGCGAGTGCTTGAACATATGGTGGATACGGTTCTTTATTTTGAAGGTGAC
>JBNMJG010000033.1:0-8600 GCA_050873705.1 Coprococcus sp.
GGCCTAATTATGCGGAGTGTAGGATTTTGGCTGGTCCAACAAGTGTCAAACTCCCGGTAGGGGAAGAAGGGACTCTGACAAAACCAAACAGCATTTATCTGGATGGTTATATCTGCAAACCGCCGGTTTATCGGATGACACCGTTAGGACGTGAAATTGCAGATCTTCTGATGGCGGTGAACCGGCCGTACGGCAAATCCGATTATCTGCCGTGCATCTGCTGGGGAAGAAATGCAAGGTTTGCCGGCAAGTTTGAAGTTGGGACACATATTCATCTTTGGGGAAGAATCCAAAGCCGTACATACCAGAAACGGCTGGAGGATGACGTGGTAGAAAAGCGGACAGCTTATGAGATTTCGGTCAATAAAATCGAATGTGTAGAATAAATGCGAATATGCAGGCTAAAAGCGGCAGTCTATGAGGTTTTACTTGACGTTTTCCTATGAATATGATATTTACTATTATGTATTTGTTTAAAGCCGGATATTTGGAAAGCAGGCTTTAAAACGGAATTACCATCAATTGTCTATATAAAGCGCAGTGAGAGGCAGAGGCTGCGCCGAAATAGAGAGATTCTGCAGGAATCATAGAGGTAAGTGTTGTGGAAAAAGGTTTAGTAAAGATTTACTTTGGCGAAGGCAAAGGCAAGTCCACATCATCCATGGGACGTGCACTTGTCTGCGCCAGTGAAGAGAAAGAGGTTTTTGTCATTCAGTTTCTGAAGGGTAAGATGACTGGCAGGCTTGATTACCTGAAGAGACTGGAACCGGAGATCAAGGTCTTCAGGTTCGAGAGAGAAGAAGCCTTTTATGAAGATCTGACGGAAGAAGAGAAGCAGGAAGAGAAGGTGAACATTCTCAATGGCTACAATTTTGCCAAGAAGGTATTGTCCATTGGAGAATGTGAGGTTTTGATCCTGGATGAGATACTGGGGCTTGTAGACCTGGGAATCATTACCTGCGAAGATGTGATCCGTCTGATCGAGATGAAGGATGAGGCTGTGGAACTGATCATGACAGGCCGTCATCTTCCGGATGAACTGATCCCGTATGCAGATTATATTTCACGTCTGGATATTGTCAAAGGATCCTGTTCTGAAAAGCCGTCATGCATGTAGTTTACTGTTGACATGATGGTTGTTTGGTGATACTATGAAATAGTAATTAAGTAGAGGCGCATATTTATATAAGTAGAACTCAGGATGCAGTCAGGTGCAGGTGAATGGGTTGGAAAGGATGATATGCCGAAGCTTTATATCCCCTGGAAGGTATATTGCTGGGCATACAGTTAAGAGCTGTATGACTGTCATCATTTTGATGGAGTGCTGCTTGAAGAATTTTCATAGTTGAGAATATTCTTATGAGTCGGCATTGCGTCGGCTCTTTTTTATGCCATAGTCAATTCCGTTGGAATTCTCTAAGACTTGCAAAAAGAGCAGAAGTACATGTCCCCTTTATAGCAGTAATAGAAATTGGAGGAAAGAGATATGGCAATTTTTACAGGCGCAGGTGTTGCAATCGTCACACCAATGCATGCAGACGGTTCAGTGAATTTTGAGAAACTTGAGGAGACGATTGATTATCAGATCGCCAATGGCACAGACAGTATTGTCATCTGCGGTACAACAGGTGAATCTTCCACATTATCAGAAGAAGAACATATTGAATGTATTCGTACCGCGATCAGCCGTACAGCCGGCAGAATCCCTGTTATTGCAGGTACCGGTTCCAATAGTACCGAGACAGCGATCTATCTGACCAGAGAAGCTGAAGAAGCAGGTGCAGATGGTGCACTTCTTGTTACACCTTATTATAACAAAGCAACACAGAAAGGTCTTGTGGCACATTACACAGAGATTGCAAAGCATACAGATCTGCCGATCATTCTGTACAATGTACAGAGTCGTACAGGGGTGAATATCGTACCTGAAACAGCAGTGACACTGGCTAAGACTTGCGACAATATCGTCGGTATCAAAGAAGCAAGCGGCAATATTTCACAGATTGCAACATTGATGCAGCTGGCAGAGGGATGCATTGATTTATACTCAGGCAATGATGATGAAGTTGTTCCAATCCTGTCTCTGGGCGGTATTGGTGTTATTTCTGTATTCTCTAACATCTGTCCGCAGGATTCACATGATATCGTTGCTAAATATCTGGCAGGTGATGTGAAGGGCAGTCTGGAGATGCAGTTAAAGGCTTTGCCTTTGATGCATGAATTATTCAATGAAGTGAACCCGATCCCTGTCAAAGCAGCGATGAATATGCTTGGCATGAACGTCGGCCCTCTCAGAATGCCTCTGACAGAGATCGAACCGGAACATAAGGCTCGTCTTGCAGCTGCAATGAAAGCTTATGGTCTTAAATTGTCAGAATAAGGAATAGATTTTAATAAAGACTTTTTCGGATGTGCATCAGAATGCGTATCCGGGAGAGTCTTTCTTTTAGTTACAGACGCTATAACAGATAGGAGCCGGTGCATGTTTTTCTCTCATGTATGTTATACGCTTTGTGGGCTGTACAGAAATTCGGAAATAAATAAGAATGTCAATACTTTAACTATAATTGCGTTATGAAGCGATGTAGGGTAAAATGAAAGTAGTGCATTGTTAGTAGATTGTAACTGTGAAAAATCAGGTAGTTACATTAAGAAACATAATGGAGGATATAGAGATGGTAAAGATGATTATGCATGGCTGTAATGGTGCCATGGGACAGGTGATTACAAAACTTGCAGCAGAAGACAATGATGCAGAAATTGTGGCAGGCATTGACTGTGCAGACAACAGAGAAAACCCTTATCCGGTGTTCACATCCTGTGATGCATGTGATGTGGATGCAGATGTGATTGTAGATTTTTCAGTGGCACAGGCTGTAGATGGTGTTCTGGCTTATGCGCTGAAACGCAAGATGCCGTTGGTGCTTTGTACAACCGGTCTGAGTGACAAACAGCTGGAGGATGTGAAGGCTGCATCCAAGGAGATCCCGGTACTTCGTTCTGCCAATATGTCACTGGGAGTGAATACAGTTTTCAAACTGGCAGCTGCAGCAGCCAAGATTCTTGGCGAAGCCGGTTATGATATTGAAATCGTTGAGAAACATCACAATAAGAAGATGGATGCACCATCCGGTACGGCGCTGGCTATTGCAGATGCTATCAATGAAGCGATGGATCACCGTTATACATATAAACTGGATCGTTCTGCAGAGCGTGCCAAGAGAGAGGCCAATGAGATCGGCATTCAGGCTGTCAGAGGCGGTACCATCGTCGGAGAGCATGAAGTTTTCTATTGCGGTCAGGATGAGGTTATCGAGATTAAGCATACGGCTTATTCTAAAGCTATTTTTGGAAAAGGTGCCATTCAGGCAGCACGGTTTTTGAAGGATCAGAAACCGGGAATGTATCAGATGAGTGATGTCATTGGTTAGTCGAAAACGCAAAGGGAAAGGAGCCGCCATGGAACAGCTGGGGGATTTACAGAAACGTTATCTGAAACTTTTATCTGAAAAGTATCCGACGATTGCGTCGGCATCAACGGAGATTATCAACTTATCTGCCATTATGAACCTTCCGAAGGGCACAGAGCATGCATTGAGTGACATCCATGGGGAGGCAGAACAGTTTTTTCATGTTCTGAAGAATGGTTCAGGTGCAGTCAGAGCCAAGATTGACGAAGAGTTCGGCAACAGTATCAGTATCAAGGATAAGAAACAGCTTGCAACGTTGATTTATTATCCGGAGAAGAAGCTTGAACTGATAGAGAAAGAGGAAGATGATATTGAAGACTTTTACAGAATGACTTTTCACAGACTGATTCGTGTGTGCAAACGTTCCCAGTCAAAATATACCCGTTCCAAGGTCAGAAAAGCGCTGCCGAAGGATTTCGCTTATATTATTGAAGAATTGCTCTACGAACGAGAAGATATTCTGAATAAAGAAGCTTATTATAATGAGATTATCAATACAATCATACGCATTAACCGCGCTAAGGAATTTATTGTGGCTATGTGTAATCTGATTCAGCGTTTGGTTGTGGATCATCTGCATATTGTGGGAGATGTTTTCGACAGAGGACCGGGAGCGGCTGCAATCATGGACAGGCTCATGTCCTATCATTCGGTCGATATCCAGTGGGGGAATCATGATGTGCTCTGGATGGGAGCAGCCAGCGGTCATCCGGCCTGCATTGCCAATGTGATCCGTATCAGTGCACGTTACGGCAACCTGAACACGCTGGAAGATGACTATGGTATCAATCTGATGCCTCTGGCAAACTTTGCCAATACTGTTTACGGGGATGATCCATGCTCACTTTTTGCCATTAAGCATGTGGAGCGTGAAGATTACAGCATCAGCCAGGTGGAAGAAGAAGTGGAAGTTAAGATGCATAAGGCCATTGCCATTATTCAGTTCAAACTGGAGGGACAGCTGATGATGCGTCGTCCGGAATTTCATATGGCGGACAGACTTTTGCTGGATAAGATCAACTATGAGAAGGGAAGTATAACGATAGACGGTAAGGAATATGATCTGCTGGACCATAACTTCCCGACCATTGACCCTGCACATCCGTATGAGCTTTCACCGGAAGAGGAAGATATTATGAGTCGTCTGGTAACAGCCTTTAAGGGATGTGAGAAGCTTCAGAAGCATATTCAGTTCTTCTTTAAGCAGGGAAGTCTCTATCTCTGCTACAATGATAATCTGTATTATCACGGCTGTGTTCCGTTCAATGAAGACGGTACATTCAGAGATGTTACATTGAAGGGCAAGAAGTATTCAGGCAAGGCACTCTATGATTTCCTTGAAAGTTGTGCCAGAAAAGGCTATTATATGAGCAGTGATCCGGAAGAACGCCTCTATGGACAGGACATTATGTGGTTTATCTGGTCCAATGTGGATTCACCGGTTTACGGCAAAGAGAAGATGGCCACATTTGAACGTTATTTTATCAATGAACCTTCATTGAGAGAGGAACGCAAGGATTATTATTACAAACTCATAGAGAGAGAAGATATCTGCGATATGATCCTCAGAGAATTCGGAATGGATCCGAAGCGGTCTCATATTGTGAATGGGCATATGCCGGTTAAGTTTAAGAAAGGTGAAAGTCCGATCAAAGGCAATGGCAAGCTTCTGATTATTGACGGTGGATTTTCCAAAGCTTATCAGAAGACAACAGGTATTGCAGGCTATACCCTGATCTATAATTCCTATGGCCTTCGTCTGGTTACCCATGAACCTTTTGAAAGCCTTGAGAAGGCAATTATAGAAGAAACAGATATCCATTCTAATATTACGGTTGTCCAGCTGGTAAATGAGCGAAGAATGGTGGCAGATACAGATATCGGTAAGCAGATCCGCAAGGATATTGTGGATCTGGAGCAGTTATTGGATGCTTACCGGAGAGGTCTTCTCAGAGAAAAACGATAAATTTGGAGGCAATATTCGTATGTTTGACGGATTTTTACGCGTTGCAGCAGCCACACCAGATATCAGGGTGGCGGACTGCAGTTTTAACGGTGCATCTGCGGCGGCACTTGTGTCAGAGGCCTATGAGCAGGGAGTGAGTCTGCTTGTACTGCCTGAATTGTGCCTGACAGGCTATACATGCAGTGATCTTTTCCTTCAGGAAAGTCTGTTGGACGGCGCCGGAAAGGCATTGATGGCATTGACGGAATCCACAAGAGACAGGAATATGGTTGTACTGGCAGGCCTTCCGCTGACAGTAAACGGTGTTCTTTACAATGTGGCCGCTGTGCTTCATGATGGTGAAATTCTCGGTTTTGTACCGAAATCTTACCTTCCGACATATTCGGAATTTTATGAAGGACGTCATTATCACAGCGGTGCAGGTATAGAGACGGAGGTTTTATTTAACGGCAGAAAGTATCCTTTCGGTACTAAGCTTTTATTCAGATGCCGTCAGATGCCGGCATTTACTCTCGGTATCGAGATTTGCGAAGACCTCTGGGTTGCACAGCCGCCAAGTATCGGTCATGCGCTGGCAGGTGCCACTGTCATAGCCAATTTGTCGGCCAGTGATGAGACAACCGGCAAAGATATTTATCGCAAGTCACTTGTCAGCGGTCAGTCAGCGAGACTTGTCTGCGGTTATATCTATGCGGATGCCGGCGAAGGAGAATCTTCTACAGATCTTGTTTTCGGTGCGCATAATCTGATCTGTGAGAATGGCAGCTCTCTGGCAGAGTCCGAACGTTTTCACAATCAGATGATCACAGCAGATCTGGATACATCTAAACTTGTCAGTGAGCGTCGCAGAATGACCACATGGCAGCCGAATTTCGACAGCGACTACCGTGTTATCGAGTTTGATCTGGAGATGCATCCGATCAGCCTTCGCAGATATATCGATCCGCATCCTTTTGTACCGGATGATCAGGCAGACCGTGCAAGAAGATGCGAAGAAATTTTGACAATACAGGCGATGGGGCTTAAGAAACGTTTGGCGCATACACATTGTCAGCATGCAGTTGTGGGAATTTCCGGAGGTCTGGATTCCACATTGGCGCTTTTGGTGACAGTGCGTGCTTTTGATATGCTTGATATGGACAGAAAGCAGATTATGGCAGTAACGATGCCATGTTTCGGCACTACGGACAGAACATATCACAATGCTTGCGAGCTTGTTCGAAGACTCGGAGCAACCCTTGAGGAAGTGGATATTAAAGAGGCAGTCATGCTGCATTTTTCAGATATCGGACAGGATCCGTCCAATCATGATGTGACTTATGAGAATGGTCAGGCAAGAGAGAGAACACAGGTATTGATGGACATTGCCAATCGCCTGGGCGGTATGGTGATCGGTACAGGTGATATGTCAGAACTTGCCCTTGGATGGGCGACGTATAATGGAGATCATATGTCTATGTACGGTGTCAATGCATCTGTACCGAAGACATTGGTGCGTCATCTTGTGAGATATTGTGCGGATACGGCGGACAGCCAAACTTTAAAAGAAACATTGTTGGATATTTTGGATACACCGGTGAGCCCTGAACTGATCCCGCCGGAAGATGGTCAGATTTCCCAGAAGACAGAAGATTTGGTGGGACCATATGAACTTCATGATTTCTTCCTGTATCACATTCTTCGTTTCGGGCGGCACCCGTCCAAGGTTTATCGCCTGGCACTGCAGGCTTTTGAAGGCGTTTATGATGCCGCCACAATCTTAAGATGGCTGAAGACTTTCTATCGTCGGTTCTTTGCGCAGCAGTTTAAACGCTCCTGTCTGCCGGATGGACCGAAGGTTGGTTCTGTTGCGGTTTCTCCTAGAGGCGATCTGCGTATGCCAAGTGATGCCTGTGCAGCACTGTGGATGCAGGAACTGGATGAGATTGTTGAATAACAGATGAAAGCGGTACGCAGGATTTCAGCGTGCTTTGTTAATGGCTTGGGAAACGGCACCCAGAAGAACCTGTGATGTGTACCGGCTGGAGGAAGAATAGCTGATGTCTTCGACAGAAACACCGGCGGCCAGCTGTGCAGATATATTATCCATGCTTGTTGTAAGCAGGGGATACATGGCTGCGACAGATTCATCCAGATTCACAATGGAGGCTGATTTGACCCGATCTTTGTCGACAACGACCTGTATGTCGACAGATTGACTGCCAAGTGTAATTGAAGATGTGTAAACACCTGCGGTGTATGCAGAAGCCGGGGATGTTTGCACATCTTTTTTGCTTGGGATAAATTGAAAAACAGCCAGAATGACAGCGAGTATAAGAATGACAGCGACTGCTAAGGCAGTCAGCAGCTGGCGGAGTCTGAAAACAAAAATGCGGGTATCACTTTGCATGGAAATCCCTCCGTAAAAATGTTACTATATGTATATGAAAATAGATGAGAAATATGAGAGGAGAAAGGTATGTCACTACAATTGATCCTGGGAGGCAGCGGTACCGGCAAATCCACCAGATTGTATCAGATGATCGTCAGGCAGTCGGTGCAGTTTCCTGATGAAAAGATTTTTTTGATCGTGCCGGAACAGAATACTATGCAGGCTCAGAAGAATATTGTGACCCATCATCCCCGTCACGGAGTCATGAATGTGGATGTACTGAGTTTTGAACGTCTGGCTTACAGGATATTTGAAGAACTGGGAATGAATCAGAAGGAAATACTTGAAGATACAGGCAAGAGCATGATTATACGCCGGCTCTTGACAGAACATGAAGAGGAACTTTCGGCATTCAGAGGCAACATCCGCAAAAGAGGATTTGTGGATGAGGTCAAATCAATGCTGTCGGAGCTGCTGCAGTATGGGGTTACACCGGAGATGCTCAAAAAGAGAAGCATGGAGCTGGGAACAGAATCTGTTTTGTATGCCAAATTACAGGATATTACGGTTATTTATGAGGCCTTTCTGGAGAAAATCCACGAAAAATATATGACAACAGAAGAAGTACCGGATCGTTTATGTGACGTGATCGAACAATCTGCAGTCATCCGGAATGTGACGGTTTATCTGGATGATTTTACAGGCTTTACGCCAATCCAGTATCGTCTGATGACCAGAATTCTGCAGCTGGCACCGAAAGTGGTAATGACATTGAATGTGGACGCTGCTGCAA
>JBNMJG010000034.1:0-8593 GCA_050873705.1 Coprococcus sp.
ACGTCTTTTGGTAATAATATTGCCGTCAGCTTTTTGGATCAAATGTGCATAAGATGCTGCATCCAGAGGCAGATTGTATTCCTCCCTGGCCATCATGCCGCCGCCTTTGTAAGTCATATAATAATTCTCATCCTCACGCCTCACTCTGACAACAGGACGAACATTCAGATAAGCCTGCTCGATCAGATGGCTCTTGTATTGTTCCGGATGTTCCGGCATTTTTTGAATTAAAAATTTACGCTCTATTTCCATAAAACGACTTAAAACCTCCTAATTATTCCACTCATAGTTTTTGTACGCAATCACATACTAGTAACAGGATAAACAAAAACACTTCAAAAAGCAAGTCTTGTTTATCCTTTCAGATACAGGATAAAGCGAACCAAAAAACGGAGGTGTCACAATGACAAACAATTCTAGTTCTACAATGGAAGTACCACAGGCAAAAGACGCAATGGACAAATTCAAAATGGAAGTTGCCAGCGAAATCGGTGTGAACCTGAAACAGGGTTACAACGGCGATCTCACCAGTGCCCAGGCAGGTTCCATCGGTGGTGAAATGGTTCGAAGAATGATCAAGCGTCAGGAAGAACAGATGGCCAACGGCGGTATGCAGTAACTGAGTCTCACGATTCATCAGCTGCCGGATTCAATCAGCTGTCAAAGGAATAACTTCAAATTGCAGCCGATAACTGAATCAAACGCCGGGAAAGCGGATCCAGAAGGATCCGCTTTTTCCATTTCCTAATTGATTGCCTGACACGCCGCTTTGATTGCCGACACGCCTAAAATAACGCAAAAAATTCGGGGATGCTGCACTAAGACATACATCCCCTCCTCCTTTGATTGCATTCACTTCTTCTGCCTGCTGACTATTCGTCCTCCTCGTCATCTTCAACAGCTGCTGCTGAGACCGCTGATGCAACAGTTGCAACAACGACCAGCACTGCGATGATAACAACACCAAGGATCAATGCAGGGAAAAATACTGACATAAAATCCATATCTTACACCTCTCTTGCTCCTGTCTCACACTGTCTGTCTAAAAAGTCTGTTCAGCATTCAGTGCAAATTACCTATGGACATTATAGCATGTTCCTCAAAAAATGCAAAGTTTTATTTTGAAGTTTCACTCTCTGTTTCTGCCGGTGCAACAGCCTTGGCATTTTCTTCAAGAACATTCAGCACTTCTTCATTAATAATAACCTGCTGCAGATACTTCTTGCTGTAGTCCTTCTCAAGTGTAGCCACATCTGAATATCCGCTCTGTTCTGCATACTGTGCAACCTTCTCATCATACAGGGCATCTACATCAATCTTCTCTGCCTTGGCAATGGCACATACAACCAGCATATTGCCTGCTACTTCCTTGCCGTAATCTTCAGCTGACTGATTAAACTCATCCTCAGTCTGATTCATGTACTGTGTCAGGAAATCAGATAATTCCAGACCGAAGTAAGAAGCATACTGTTTGTAATAATCTGTATACTGGGAAGCATACTGTTTCACCAGTTCTTCAGGGATCTCCTTGATCTCTGCATTGTCCACCGCCTGCTGAAGCAGTTCAGACTGTTTGCTCTTCTCTGCTTCGGATTCCTTATTCGCCTGAAGCTGTGACTTCACATATGCACGATATTCCTTGACATTGGAAACATCATCAATATTCAGACCTTTAACGAAATCATCATCCAGTTCAGGGACAATATCATCACCCTTGATATAGTTGACAGTTACATCAAATGTAACATCCTTGCCAGCCAGATCCGGGTTTGTCTTATATTCATCCGGGAACTTCAGCTTCAATGTTGTCTTGTCACCCGGTTTCACCCCGATCAGACCATCCTCAAACCCATCAATAAATGTGCCTGAGCCAATCGTCAGAGACGCACCGGAAGCTGTACCTCCATCAAATGTTTTGCCGTCTATCTTGCCTTCATAATCAATATTGACTGTATCACCATCTTCAACAGCTCTGTCTGTGATCTGCTCTGACGTTGCATGTGCAGTCAATGTACTGTTGATCTGTGATTCTACTTCCTCGTCGGAAACAGAAGTATCAGTCTCTGTATATGTCAATCCTTTATAATCACCAAGCTTAACCATTGATTCTACATCAAAATCATAAGCGTATACATTCGTATCCTCTGTCTCTGTTTCCTGAACTGTCTCAGATGCAGATGCTGATTCAGCAGCTGTCTCTGTCTGTCCTGAAGCTGATTCAGTGCTTTCTGTTGATCCCTTGCCGCATGCACATAATAAAACTGCCATGCCAAGGCATACAGCTCCAAGTTTTAAACTTCTCTTCATCATTGTATCCTGTCCTTTCATATCAATGATATTATTTATACCACAAAATCCGCAAAATTAAAAGCTTTTCTCATAGAGTTCACAGTTTGTTCAAATTCTTATATGTCGTCTTTATGCATCAAATATTTCTGTTCTGCCTTCCACGTCGGCACCATAACAGCTGCCCTCTGTCTCCGGTACCACCTTGCCGTTGCTGGCTTCTGTTACTTCCTTTATAAATAATTGAAACTGTTCATCCGGTACAAGCAGCTGCATCTCCACCCCATCCGTATAAAGGGTATCGAGAATCATAAGATTCAGCTTTGCCGCCAGATACTGCATTTTGCCAAGCATCGTATAATCCATACTCATCCGAACCTTTCGGCAAAGATGCTTTTCAATGATCAGGCTCTCCCGAAGGCCTTCCTGAACAGCCGCAGAATAGGCTCTCACAAGGCCGCCTGTTCCCAGAAGGGTTCCTCCAAAATAACGGGTCACTACAACCACTGTATTTTTAAGCTTTTGTCCCATCAAAACATCCAGCATCGGTTTGCCTGCTGTCTGTGCCGGCTCACCATCATCACTGCACCTGGCTGTTTCATGGGGAAGTCCCACAGTAAAAGCATGGCAGTTATGCCTTGCATCCCAATATTCTTTTTTGATCTTCTCGACAAAGGCCAGGGCCTCTTCCTCTGACTCTACATGCGCCGCATGAGCAATAAATCGGGACTTTTTTTCAACGATTTCACCCATTCCGCCTCTGTAAACGGTTTTATATGATTTGACTCTGTTTTCATCTGCCATTCTATCTACATCCTTACTTTATTTCTCTGATTGTTTTCCAACCGCAATGTAAGTATATCATCTCTTTCAAAAAAGCGCTATTCCTTTTATATTCCGAAAAATTACACTTTATTTCAAAGAGCTTATTTGCTATAATGATAGGACGAAGGAGGTTAAGTAATGGATTATAGTAAACATAATAACGAAAAGAAACGCAAGAAAATCCGTTCCAACGCTGCTAAATCCAGAAAGAAAGTCAGTTTTAATATATTCCGTTTCACGGTACTTGCAATACTGCTTATCATTGTTGTCGGTGCAGCCGCTGCCATCGGCGGTTTCAAAGGCGTCATTGACAGTGCACCGGATATTTCAGCAAGCGATGTCATGCCAAACAAGTTAAAATCCGTTATGTACTATCCTGATGGACAGGAAGCCGTCGAACTTGTTGGTGCTCAATCCAATCGTACGATCGTATCTATCAAGGACATTCCGGACTGCCTTCCGAAGGCTTTTGTTGCCATCGAGGATAACCGTTTTTATGAACATAATGGTATCGACCCGAAAGGTATCGTCCGTGCCCTTTTTGTCGGACTTTCACACGGCGGCAATTTCTCTGAAGGTGCCAGTACCATCACCCAGCAGCTGATCAAGCTGACTGTGTTCAATGGCGGTGCTGAAACCGATACCATCCAGCGATTCAAACGTAAGTTCCAGGAATGGTATCTTGCCCTCAAGCTTGAGAAAGAGATGAACAAGGACGAGATCATGGAAGCTTACCTCAATACGATCAATCTCGGCCGCGGCGCTTATGGTGTCGAAGCAGCTGCAGAACGTTATTTCAATAAGAAGTGCAGTGATCTGACTATCTCTGAATCTGCAGTCCTTGCAGCCATTGCCCAGTCACCGTCCTACAATAACCCAATCGACGGTCAGCAGGTTAACGCCCAGAGACGTGACAAGATTCTGAACAATATGCTCACTCTCGGTTTCATCACACAACAGCAGTATGACGAAGCCAAAGCTGATGATGTGTATTCACGTATTACAGAAGTCAATGAGATCACCAAGGACAAAGAAGTCATTTATACATGGTTTGAAGATGCAGCTATTGATCAGGTTTTGAAGGATCTTCAGGAGAAGCTTGGCTATACTTCTGCCGAAGCCAACAATGCACTTTACAGCGGCGGTCTTCAGATTTATCTGACACAGAATCGTCACATTCAGGATATCGTTGACAGATATTATACAGATGATGACAATTTCCCGTCCACAGAATACCGTCTTCACTGGGCATTAACCTATAAGGACGAAGATGGACAGGAAGTCAATATCGATGAGAATTCCCTGCAGAGCTATTACGGCAAGGATGACTGTGATCTGCTCTATGACAATGAAGATCAGGCCAGACAATCTATTGCAGATTTTAAAGCCGGCATGAATATTTCCGATGATGATATCATTGCGGAATCCTTCGATATGACGGTTCAGGTACAGTCTTCCTTTGTTCTGATGGATCAGTCCACCGGTTACGTTCTGGCCTTGAGCGGCGGCCGCGGTGAGAAGAAGACAAGCAGAAGCTTTAACCGTGCCACACAGTCCACAAGACAGCCTGGCTCTGTATTCAAGACAATCGCTGTTTTCCTTCCTGCTCTGGATTCCTGCGGACTTTCACTGGCATCCACCAAGGAGGATGAACCTTATACAACACCTGATGGTTATC
Source organism: Coprococcus sp. (assembly GCA_050873705.1). Lineage (GTDB taxonomy): Bacteria > Bacillota > Clostridia > Lachnospirales > Lachnospiraceae > Coprococcus_A. The sequence goes on from JBNMJG010000034.1 coordinate 4,790, forward strand.
AGCCATTTAACACCAACGCCAACTCCTATCAGGGAACGACAACCATTCGTGAAGCCATTACTTACTCCATGAACGTTGTTACAACCAAGTGGCTGGTAGAGGATGTCACACCAAAACTCGGTATCCAGTATCTTGAGAATCTCGGCATCACCACTATGGATGAAGAGAATGATGCCTATGCACCACTGGGTCTCGGCGGTATTTCCAATGGTGTAACAAATCTTGAACTGACAGGTGCTTATGCAGCCATCGCCAATGGCGGTGTCTACACCCAGCCGATCCTGTACAGCAAGATTCTGGACAAGGACGGCAATGTACTCCTTGACAATGTTCCTGAAAAGCATACAGCTATGAAAGATTCTACAGCATGGCTTCTGACAAGTGCAATGGAAGATGTTGTATCCAAAGGTACCGGTACTTCCGCACAGATTTCCAACTACGGCATTGCTGAAGCCGGCAAGACAGGTACAACCGACGACTACAAAGATTTATGGTTTGTCGGCTATACACCATACTACACAGCCGGTATCTGGTTTGGCTATGATGACAGTACACTGATGCGTTACCGTCTCGGTTATAACTACAATGCCCACAAAGTTCTCTGGAAGAATATCATGAACGAAGTCCTTGAAGGTTATGAAGACAGAGATTTCGTTATGCCATCTGATGTAGAAAAGCTTCGGGTGTGCAGCACAACCGGCTTGCTTGCCTCCTATGGCTGTCCTACTATCACAGAATATTTTGCCAAGGACACTGCCCCAACAGAATACTGCAGCAGACATAGCTATCGCTATTATCGTGATGATGACGACGATGATTCATCCAGCAGTTCCGGAAGCAGTTCCAATGACAACTCCGGTGATAATTCCAGTGATAACTCCGGCAACAATTCCGGTGATAATTCCGGCGATAACTCCGGCGGCGACAATTCCGGTGATAACTCCGGCGGCGACAATTCCGATGATAACTCCGGTGGTGACAATTCCGGTGACAACTCCGGCGGCGACAATTCCGGTGATAACTCCGGCGGTGACAATTCCGGTGATAACTCCGGTGACAACGAATAAGCTGTTCACTAAGCTAAGGGGATATGGTTCTTTCCAGACCATATCCCCTATTTTCGTGTTACTTTTTATTTTTGGAATTAAAGAGCAATGATGCCAAAAAAGAAAATACCAGCGAACCGCTGATCCCCACAGCCGATGCCGTAAAACCGCCTGTAAAAAGTCCGAAAAAGCCCTGACTATCGATTCCTTCCTTAACTCCTTTCCATAGATTATAGCCGAATCCCAGAAGAGGTACCGTCGCTCCTGCCTGACCAAAATCTACAATTGGCTTATAGATGCCCAGCATTCCCAGAATCGCACCGGAACATACAAGCAAAACCATGATTCTTCCGGGCATCATCTTTGTTTTTTCCATCAAAAGCTGCACCAGTGCACATATGATACCGCCTGTTATAAATACTTTGAGATAATCAAAAAGCATTTTATATTCCTCCTGCTTTGTCAGCAAAATAATTTTGCTCTTAGTATTCGGAAAACAAAATGCTTTTATTCATACTCTTTTTCGGTATTCAGTTTTAAAAATCTCTGATCTTGTCATCAGACTCATCCGTTGTCTTGTCAATCTTTCTGATCTGCACATCATAGCCGTACTTATCATTGACCTGCACGTGTACTGTATCACCCACACGATGTCCCATCAATGCTTTGCCCACCGGTGAATCAATACTGATCAGACCATGCAGTACATCCTCCCGGACGGTTGTTACAATACGATATACTTCTTCTTCATCTTCATCCTCAAAGTAAACTGTGACTGTATTGTTCAGACCCACTTCGTCCTCTTTCGAACGGTCTTCAATAACTCGGGCCGTCTTGACCATTCTTTCAAGATATCGGATCCTGCTCTCATTTCGATTCTTTTCTCGCTTCGCTGCCTGATATTCAAAATTCTCGCTGAGATCCCCCTGTTCTCTGGCTTCCTTAACAGCTGTTAATGCCTCCTTACGGACAACCACCTTACGATATTCGATCTCTTCTTTCATCTTCTGAATATCTGCTTCGGATAAATCATCATACATCTTCTAACACATCTCCATTATCGATTTAATATGCCGCTTTCCCTGACAGATTTCACGGCTTCCTGAATCGTCGGAACGTCCAGAACAAGTGCAAAACGTACAAAGCCTTCACCCAGACTGCCGAAACTGCTGCCAGGTGTTACGATCAGACCTGTCTTCTCCATCAATTCCATAACGAAATCATTGGAATTTGTAAATCCATCCGGAATCGGTGCCCATGAAAACATTGTTCCCTGACTAAGCGGCACTTTCCATCCGATGGATGTCAGGCCTTCCGACAGCGCATGATTTCGACGGTCATATTCTTCACACTGTGCTTTGACTGCATCCTGAGGTCCTGTCAATGCTGCAATGGCACCATACTGAACAGGCAGGAAAATACCATAATCAATCTGAGAACGAACGCACTTAAACCGATCGATCACAGCCTGATTTCCAACTACAAAGGACATTCTGGCCCCTGTATAGTTATAGGATTTGGATAATGAATAAAACTCAACGCCTACTTCTTTAGCGCCTTCAAAAGCCAGGAAGGACTTACCGACTTTGCCGCCATAAATAATATCCGAATAAGCATTGTCATGCAGAATGATAATATTGTATTTCTTCGCAAATGCGATCAATTCCTCATAAAAAGAATCAGGTGCTGTGACACAGACCGGATTCAGCGGATAAGATACAATCATCATCTTGGCACGCTTTGCCTGCTCTTCCGGTATCTTGTCAAATTCTATCAGGAAATTATTCTCCGGATGCAGATCATAAGTCTCTACCTTCGCACCGCAAAGGAATGGTCCTGCTGTAAAGACAGGATATCCCGGATTCGGCACAAGAACCACATCCCCCGGATCACAGATTGCCATGGCAATATGTGCCATTCCTTCCTGTGAACCATAAATTGACATAATCTCTTCATGACGGATACCTTTGACTCCATAGCGCTCCGCATAATGATTGCTGACTGCATCCAGCAGTTCAGGAAGATCTGCCAATGCATATTTGTAATTTTCAGGTTTTGATGCCGCCTCACTGACCGCATCAATAATATGCTGCGCCGGCTTGAAATCCGGTGTCCCAACCGACATGTTATAAACTTTGCGTCCTGCTCTCAATAATTCATTCTTTTTATCATTCAAAGTCGAAAAAATTCCTTCCTCAAAGGAATCCAGACGGCTTGCAAAATTAAATTCCATCCTTTTTATCCTCCTGTAAAATGCTACCCTCTATTTTAAACCTTTTTTTCCAAGATGCAATCCTATTTTTCAATAGCCGTTATCACATACTGACCCTGCCAGAGCATCTGACGGCATCTCATCCCGGACAGAGGTTTTCCCGGAACACATTCGGTATCCGCAAATGCTGCCAGCCCTTCCCCTGTCAGCTTGATCATGGCTTCTTTCATGGTCCAGACCCGCATAAATGCCTCATCCTGATCACCTGCAGACTGTATATAGACTCGCTCTTCTTCTGTCATCTTCCTAAGAACACTTCCCGGATAAGGCCTGATCTTCTCCGCATCGATCCCAAGGGGTGCTGTACCGATGGCACAAACCACCAGTCCCTTCGTATGACTAATATTGAAGTGGATATTCGGCAATTTTCGCAAAAAAGGCTTCCCATAGGGGCCATATGCCAATGCACACGGCCCATTCTCATCAGAAACATCCCCCAGAATATTTTCCCTTGAAAGTGCCGTCTGCAGCAGCTGACGTCCCATC
>JBNMJG010000035.1:0-8587 GCA_050873705.1 Coprococcus sp.
CATATCTATACTCCTCCTGAAATGATAATTCAAGTCGAACGCTTGTACATATCTGTACAGCGTGTACCACTAATCAATAGTTTAGTTGATTAAAGAGGGAATGTCAAGTTGAACAGGAAAATCAGGCATCAATATAATCTTTTTGTATATATTTCTCTAATATATCAAAGGAGCATGGCCCGATGTTTAGGATACATTGGTGAAATTGCTTTAGGTCAAAATCATCTCCGAGAGCATCTTCGGTATTATCCCTCAGTTCTTTGAATTCCATATAGCCAATACAGTACGGAAGGTAGGAGGCGGGATCTGAAACGATAGCCCGGAAAACGGAATGGACGGTTTCATCATCATCAAGGCCATAATCGGACAGAAATTCAGCAATATCCGCTTCTGTCCAGCCCTCATAATGAATACCAAGGTCAATACGTCCGTAAAGAGCCAGTGTAATATCCTGATTGAGCTGCAGACACCGGATCAGTGAGGAATCAAGGCCGGTCCATTCGTAAGACATATTTTCCGCATAGGTTGCCCATCCCTCCACATAACCGAGAAAACTTATAGCCTGACGCAGAGGGTCAGGGTCTGTGGCTGAGAAGGCAGACTGCTGATAGAGATGTCCCGGATAGCCCTCATGGGCCAGCGTTGTGAAAAGGGACAAATTATCTGTAATCTGACTGTTATTCAGGTAAATGACATTGCTGTCAGTGACGTCTACCGGCGGAATCATATAGAAAGCAGGATTCATGCTGTCTTCCAGTGATTCAGGTACGTATTTGAGGGTATATTGATCTGTGACAGCATCGGGGAAATTGTCTTTCAGATCTTTTTGAAGGGCGGTAAGGATGTCTTTCGGATCGCTGATATCAATATCCGTGTCTTTATCCAATTGATCAGACAGGTTCTCGTCAGAAGAGACAAGAACAACCATCTGCAGCATACTGTTTTTGAGGGTATCATCCAGCCATTCGATCAATTCATCAGGGGACTTGGAGGAACCGGTCTTAGTTTTGATAAGATATTCATAGTATTCTTTGCCGTGGTCATAATAGGACAGACCGTTTTCGTTGGTCCCGCTGCCTTTCAAAGCGTTTAAGCCATCAATGAGGGACTGATAGGAAGGAATGACATAATTCTTTACAGCCTGGTTATTCTGATCGATATAGGATGATTTTTCAGCGTCTGACAGATCAGAGACGGCTTCGAGTTTATCGGGAAAGACTTCTATGAGCATGTTGTTGTCCGGGTCTTCTATAAATGTCTGACAGGTATTGACAACCTCTTTTACGGATTCATCGGACATAAACAGGCCTGCATCGGCTTTGGCTTTTTCATAATCAAGAATATTGCTGAAGTAGTCAGGAAAATCTTTCAGCAGGGTTATATAGTCATCAATATCATCACGGCTGTAAAAAGCGTATTCTGACATCATTACCGGCAGCAGGCTCTGGGTACCGGAAGTACTGCTTAAATACTCGGGATAATAAAATAGTTCCCGGGTATCATATTCCTGATCTATATCAAGAAACTCATCAAGAATATCATAGGTCTGCTGCTGTTTTTTATCCAGGCTGTCATAATCAAAATCGTGCAGTTCACTTTGGAGTGCGGAGGTGCTGATATCGGATACAAAGGTCGAAATCGGATTCTGCAGGTCAATACGGCCGAGATTTATGCTGTCAAGGTCAATATCATAGGCGGATGGATCCCGGAGTTCAAAATGCAGCGTCAATGCATCCGTGCTGATAGATTGGGTGAAAATTTCACGTGTAAAGTCATCAAATTCAGTATTGGCATCTTCACTGGAGGAACCAACACTGTAGCGATGGTCATAAAGGTCCTGAGCGGCAGCTGATGTCAGCAGACTGTTGGATGAACAGCCGCATAAAAGCATAGATGAAATGATCAGGCCGGCAATTATCTGTCGAAATGTTTTTTTCATAATAAAGGGACTCCTCTCGTTGCAGGTATTATTATTCAGAGCGAAGGTATGTGCTGATTGACAGTATAGATTGTTTATGCACATTATAGCATAGGAGTAGTATGGCAGTCTTCTTCTATTTTTATGTTATTTTGCAGTTGTATTCATGTTTTGGTTATACTATAATTAGTAACTAGAATGAATATTTGTGCCCAGGCGCATGAGATATATCAGGAGGAGAGAAAAAATGGCAAAGAAACCATATTATATTACAACGGCGATTGCCTATACATCAGGTAAGCCTCATATCGGTAATACTTATGAGATTGTTCTGGCTGACAGTATTGCGCGTTTTAAGAGAATGCAGGGCTATGATGTCCGTTTCCAGACAGGTACAGATGAACACGGTCAGAAGATCGAGATCAAAGCCGGTGAAGCAGGTATTACACCGAAACAGTTTGTAGATAATGTATCCGGTCAGATCAAAGAGATCTGGGATCTGATGAATACATCTTATGACAAGTTTATCCGTACAACAGATGAATATCATGAGAAGCAGGTTCAGAAGATTTTCAAGAAACTGCATGATCAGGGAGATATTTATAAAGGCTATTATGAAGGCAAATACTGTACACCGTGTGAATCTTTCTTTACAGAGAGTCAGCTGGTGGACGGCAAGTGTCCGGACTGCGGCCGTGAAGTCATTGATGCCAAGGAAGAAGCATATTTCTTCAAATTGAGCAAATATGCAGACAGACTGATTGATTATATCAATACACATCCGGAATTTATTCAGCCTGAATCCCGTAAGAACGAGATGATGAACAATTTCCTTCTGCCGGGGCTTCAGGATCTGTGTGTATCCAGAACCTCTTTCAAATGGGGTATTCCGGTTGATTTCGATGACAAACATGTTGTTTACGTATGGATCGATGCCCTCAGCAACTACATCACAGGTCTTGGCTATGATGTGGACGGCAACAGTGATGAACTTTACAAGAAGTACTGGCCTGCAGATCTGCATCTGATCGGTAAGGATATTATCCGTTTCCATACCATTTACTGGCCAATCATGTTGATGGCACTGGATCTGCCGCTGCCGAAACAGGTATTCGGTCATCCATGGCTGCTGGTTGGTGACGGCAAGATGAGTAAATCCAAGGGCAACGTGATTTATGCAGATGATCTGGTGAATTATTTCGGTGTGGATGCGGTTCGTTACTTCGTTCTGCATGAAATGCCGTTTGATAATGACGGTTCTATCACATGGGAACTGATGGTTGAACGTATGAACTCAGATCTGGCCAACATCCTGGGCAATCTGGTGAACCGTACTATTTCCATGAACAACAAGTATTTCGGCGGCGTGATCTCCAACCCTGGCGTGAATGAGCCTGTGGATGATGATCTGAAGGCAGTTGCACTGGCTATGCATGAGAAAGTGGATGCCAAGATGGAGAAACTCAGAGTAGCAGACGCGATCACTGAAGTATTTACACTGCTTAGAAGATGCAACAAGTATATCGATGAGACAGAGCCTTGGAAACTGGCGAAGGATGAGACAAAACAGGACAGACTGGCAACAGTTCTCTACAACCTGATGGAAGGTATTCGTATGGCAGCCGTTGCACTGGCAGCTTACCTTCCGGATACATCTGCCAAGATTCTGGATATGCTTGGTACACAGGAAAGAGATTATCTGAAGCTTGACCAGTTTGGACTTCTTGAAACAGGCGGCAAAGTCGTTGAAAAACCTGAGATCCTTTTTGCCCGTGTGGATATCAAAGAGCTGATGGAGAAGGTTGAAGCGGAGAAGGCAGCCAATGCACAGGCACAGCCGGCAGCAGAACCTGCAGAAGAAGCTGAAACAGAAGAAGGCATCGATATCGAGCCGAAGGCCGAGATCACATTCGATGATTTTGAGGAGCTGCAGTTCCAGGTAGGTGAGATCATTGCCTGCGAAGCAGTAAAGAAATCCAAGAAACTTCTTTGTTCACAGGTGAAGATCGGCAATCAGGTACGCCAGATTGTATCCGGTATCAGAAAGCATTATTCACCGGAAGAAATGGTTGGCAAGAAGGTAATGGTTGTAACAAATCTGAAGCCTGCAACACTGGCAGGTGTGAAATCTGAAGGTATGATTCTCTGTGCAGAGGATGCAGATGGCAATCTGTCTCTGATGGTTCCGGAGAAGAAGATGCCTGCAGGTGCCGAGATCTGCTGATAAGCGGAAACTGAATCCGACGGCAAGCCGATCGGCTGATTTATCAGCCGGAGTTTAAAAATGAATAAAAGAGCCTCAGGGATGACACGGCAGAGGCCGAGGTTGTTTCTGAGGTTTTTGAATGTAAAGGGGAATAGTTTGTGAATACGGAAATGCTTGTATTTATCATAGAAATCATCGGAACGGTAGCTTTTGCCTCATCCGGTGCTATGGTCGGCATCCGCAAAAAAATGGATATTTTTGGGGTGATCGTGATGGCTGTCATGACCGCCGTTGGGGGTGGTATCATCAGAGATCTGGTTCTTGGCATTCATCCGCCGAATACATTTAAAGATCCGATCTATGTTGAATATTCAGTTGCGACAGCAGTCATACTTTTTGTGATTTTTTATGTCAGGAAACAGATGTTGGACAGCAAAGCGCTGTTTTATTATGAGAAAATAATGATTCTTCTGGATGCCATTGGTTTGGGCGCTTTCACCGTTATCGGTGTGGAGACAGCCTATGAGATCGGATTTGTCCACCACAGGTTTCTGTTGTTATTTGTCGGTGTTATCACCGGTGTCGGCGGCGGTATGATTCGTGATATGATGGCACAGCAGATACCTTTTATTCTGGTCAAACAGATTTATGCCTGTGCATCACTGATCGGTGCCGGTGTCTGTATCTGGCTGATGCCTTATCATAAATCGGCCAGTATGATTCTGGGAGCAGTGGTGGTGGTCATTATTCGTATTCTGGCGGCCACTTATCGATGGGATCTGCCTAAAATTGATTAGAGTGGAGAGATAAAGAATGATTTTTGAGACACATGCACATTATGATGACAAGATGTTTAATGAAGACAGGGAAAGTCTGTTGGATGGCATGCAGGAAGCGGGAATCGGACGAATTGTGAATATCGGCGCTGATCTTGCATCTACAGCGTCAAGTATTGCTCTTGCGGACAAATATCCTTTTGTTTATGCGGCAGCAGGTGTGCATCCAAGTGATGCCGGACAGTTAAATGAACAGACTTTTCAATGGCTCAGTGAGCAGGCAGCCCATGAGAAGGTTGTGGCAATCGGAGAAATTGGCCTTGACTATTATTGGGAAAAGGATCCAAAGGCCAGGGCAAATCAGCAATATTGGTTCAGACGGCAGATGAACCTTGCCAGGGAGAAAAAACTTCCGATTGTTATCCATTCAAGAGATGCAGCAAAGGATACACTGGATATTGCAAAGGAAGAGAAGTTATCAGAAATCGGCGGTGTTGTCCATTGTTTTTCTTATTCGGTGGAAATGGCCAGAGAATACCTGAATATGGGGATGTATCTTGGCATCGGCGGGGTGCTGACTTATAAGAATGCCAGAGTGCTGAAGGAAGTTGTGGACTATGCCCCTATGGACAGACTGGTGCTGGAGACAGATTCTCCTTACCTTACACCTGTGCCAAACCGCGGCAAACGCAATTCCTCGCTGAATCTTCCCTATGTGGTGATGGCCATTGCGGAGATCAAGGGGATCACAACGAAAGAAGTTGAGGATATAACCTGGGAAAATGCTGTAAAAATGTATCGTATGTAAGTATCAATGATTGCAAAAAAGTACATCGTCTATTATAATAATTCTATAGTTATTCAATATCGTATATTTTATTATTAGCGGGAATTATATATAAAAGATGGAAAAGAGTACAGATCAAAGAAGGACAAAAATACAGACTGGCTGTGTTTTTGTTATGATGTTTCTGGTTATGATGATCGGTGTCGGTCTGCTGAATTATAATCAGGAGAAAAAGGAAAAACTCAAAGCTGCTTATACAGCAGAACTGACGGTCAACAGGATAGAATCTCAGCTGAACAAATATCTGTCGGATTCGGATTTGCTTAAGCGTATTGTAGAATCCGGCAATGAGATGGATGATACGGAGTTTTCAGAATTATCACGATTAATGCTTCAGGATAATCCTGTTATCGAAGCGTTTGAAATGGCCAAGGGCGGAACAGTGTCGCAGGTCTATCCGATGGAAGGCAATGAGGAAGCTGTAGGTTTGAATATGCTGGAGCATCCGGATCGTAAGAAAGAAGCCTGGCTGGCCAGAGAAAGCGGTGAATATACCATTGCAGGTCCTTACGGACTGGTTCAGGGAGGAACAGGGGCACTGCTGTTTGATCCGGTTTATACGTCAGATGAGGATGGCCAGAAAGCTTTCTGGGGATTTTCACTGATTGTGCTTAACTGGGAGAAATTTATTGATGAGGTGGAATTGAATACCTTATCAGATGCCGGATATGGTTATCGTATCTGGAAAGAGAATCTGACAACAGGTGATAAAATTACCATTGCGGAAAGCGAAAGCGTACATACAGCGAATTCATTAGAGGTTTCCTGTGATGTACCAAATGATACATGGTATGTTGAAATTGTTCCATATAGCGGATGGGTTTCGGTGTCCCAGAGATTTTTTGGCCTGCTGTGTGCAGTGATTGTGTCTCTTGTGACTGCTGTCTGCTACTGGCAGTCTGTTATGCGCCGTTATAAAGAACGTGTTCATGCTATGCAGATGGAAGCGTCTGCCAATGAAGCCAGACAGGCCAATGAGGCAAAGACAAGATTTCTGTTTAATATGAGTCACGACATGAGGACACCAATGAATGCCGTTATCGGTTTTTCAAATCTTCTTGAGAAGAATCTGGATGACAAAGAGCAGTCCATGAATTATGTGAAGAAGATCCAGTCAGCCAGCGGATTCCTTTTGTCGCTGATGAATTATGTGCTGGAGATGGCACGTATTGAGAGCGGCAAAACCGTACTCAAACCGGAGCCTGCCAGTGCCAGGGAATTAACGGATTCTCTGGATGCGGTTTTTGAACCGACCATCAGGAAGAAGCGTCTGCAATATGACTGTCATATGGATGTACAGCATGAGAAGGTGATTTGTGATCAGACAAAAGTCCGGGAGATTTTTTTGAATATTATCAGCAATTCTATCAAATATACTCCGGAGGGCGGAAAGATTTCACTGGATATCCGGGAAGAGGCTTCAGCGCGTCCGGATCAGGCAATTTACAAAATTGTAGTTGAAGATAACGGTATCGGTATCAGTGAAGATTATTTGCCGCATATTTTTGAAGAGTTCACAAGAGAACGAAGCAGTACGGAGAGTAAAGTTGCAGGTATCGGCCTGGGACTTCCGATTGTCAAAGCCTTAGTGGAGCTGATGAGCGGTACGATAGAAGTATGGAGCCGGATTGGTGAAGGTACAAGAACGACAATTATTCTGCCATTTACCATTGATCCGGAAGAGGAAGTGCCGGAGACCCGTGATGTGATGCAGAAAGAGCTTGTCAGGGATTTTAAAGGCAGACATGTGTTGTTGGCAGAGGATAATGATCTGAATGCCGAAATTGCCATGGCATTGCTTCAGGAAACAGGATTTGAAGTAGACTGGGCCGAAGATGGCATGGCTTGTGTTGAAATCCTTCAGAAGAAGCCGGAGCATTATTATGATGTAATTTTAATGGATATCCAGATGCCGAAGATGGATGGTTATGAAGCGACAGAGACGATCCGAAGTCTGGGCAGTGTACGTTCGGAAGTTCCGATTGTTGCTTTGACAGCCAATGCCTTTGAGGAAGACAGAAAGAGAGCTTTTGATGTGGGCATGAATGGTTATATTCCGAAGCCGATCAGTATGGAGCAGATGTTTACAACGCTGAGACGGGTGCTTGTCTGAGAATAGATGTAAGCGTCATCCGGGATGAATATCTGTTTGGGTTAGAGCTATTACTTTGCAAATAAAAATGGTCAGACTATTTTGGTCTGGCCATTTTGCAAATTCGTTTATTCAAATAAAAAGGGGAGGATTGGATGCGGCCGCTTTATTCAAAAGTCATTGCATGCGGCCTCATCCGATTATGAAAAAGAAAAGAAAAAATCTATATAATGTGTTATTAGCACTTGCTTTTGTTTTTTTATGGCTTTATTATAGAAAAGAAATGTGGCGAATATGTGACCGCTTTCTGAAAAGAAAATGAAGTTTCTTAACAGAATCCGGTACAAAAGGTAAAGAGTTTATTTAGAAAGGTATTTTTATATTTATGGAAAAACTATCCAATCCGCAGAGAACGATTGAGGTAATAAAGAAATATGAATTCTGTTTCCAGAAGAAGTTCGGGCAGAATTTTCTGATTGACGGACATGTTTTGGACAAGATCATTGCCGGGGCCGGTGTGACAAAGGATGATATGGTGTTGGAGATCGGTCCGGGTATCGGAACGATGACACAGTATCTGGCAGAGGCGGCAGGAAAAGTTGTTGCGGTAGAAATTGACAGAAATCTTCTCCCTATTCTTCAGGAAACATTGGCAGATTATGACAATGTAAAAGTGATTCATGCAGATGTTCTGTCTCTTGATCTTGAAAAATTGGTGCAGGAGGAGAATGGCGGCAGACCGATCAAG
>JBNMJG010000036.1:0-8531 GCA_050873705.1 Coprococcus sp.
ACCTGTCTGTCCTCCATCTGGCGTACTGATGACAAGATCGAAGAGTTCTATGCCCTTCATGACAGACCGGAAGATTACAAAGAACTGAATCCTGGAAAGGTTGCTTATTACGATGGTATGGTTGTTGTGGATCTCAGCACCATCAAACCAATGATCGCAATGCCTTTCCATCCAAGCAATACATACACAATTGAAGAACTGAATGCCAATCTGGAAGATATCCTTGATGATGTGGCAAAACGTGCTGCAGTCAGCTTCGACGGCGCTGTAGACTACACATTAAAGGACAAGATCATCGACGGCAAGTTATACTGTGATCAGGGTATTATCGCAGGCTGTGCCGGCGGCGGTTTCGAAAACATCTGTGATGCGGCAGACATTATGAAAGGCCGCAGCATCGGTTCCGACAAGTTTACAATGAGCGTTTATCCTGCAAGTACACCAATTTATATGGAACTCATCAGAAATGGTGTCGCAGCAGAACTCCTTGAGACAGGTGCTGTCCTTAAAACAGCTTTCTGCGGCCCTTGCTTTGGTGCCGGAGATACACCTGCCAACAATGCTTTCAGTATCCGTCATACAACACGTAACTTCCCGAACCGTGAAGGCTCCAAGCTCCAGAACGGTCAGGTTGCTTCTGTAGCATTGATGGATGCACGTTCTATTGCAGCAACAGCAGCCAACAAAGGCTTCCTGACACCTGCAACAGATCTGGCAGACATTGAATACAAACATCCGAAATATCATTTTGATAAGACAATTTATGACAACAGAGTTTACGACAGCAAGGGCACAGCCCATCCTGAAGTAGAGATCCAGTTCGGTCCGAACATCAAAGACTGGCCGAAGATGACAGCACTGACAGATGACCTGATCATCAAAGTCGTATCAGAGATCCATGACCCTGTGACAACAACAGATGAGCTGATCCCTTCCGGTGAGACATCTTCCTTCAGATCCAATCCTCTTGGACTGGCTGAATTTACATTATCCAGAAAGGATCCTGCTTATGTGGGACGTGCCAAAGCTGTCCATGCACTTGAAGAGGCAAGAGAGGCCGGCGGATGCCCATGCTCCGGCAGTACAGAGCTTTCAGATGAAATCAAAGCAGTGATCGAGGATATCAAGAAGGTGTTCCCTGATATGGATGCAAAGAAGACAGCTGTAGGCAGCACGATCTATGCGGTTAAACCTGGTGACGGTTCCGCCCGTGAACAGGCTGCTTCATGTCAGAAAGTCCTTGGCGGATGGGCCAACATTGCCAAAGGCTATGCAACAAAACGTTATCGTTCCAACCTGATCAATTGGGGCATGCTGCCATTCCTTTATCCGGAAGATGAACTGCCTTTTGCCAATGATGATTATATCTTCATCCCGGGCATCAGAAAGGCGATCCAGGATAAGCTGACAGATATCCCTGCTTATGTTGTGGGCAAAGAAATGAAGCCGATTACTCTGAAAATGGGCGAACTGACAGACGATGAGCGCAAGATCATCCTTGCAGGCTGCCTGATCAACTATTATAAAGAGTCCTAAAGATTTTTACGGGAGGATATGACGATGGATAAGATTAAAATGACAACACCGCTGGTTGAGATGGACGGCGATGAGATGACAAGAATTCTCTGGAAGATGATCAAAGATGAACTGCTTCTTCCATTTATTGACCTGAAGACAGAATATTATGATCTGGGTCTGGAATATAGAGACCAGACAAACGATCAGGTAACCATTGATTCTGCTATGGCAACAAAGAAATACGGTGTGGCTGTCAAATGTGCAACAATCACACCAAACGCAGCCCGTGTGAAAGAATACAGTCTGAAGGAAATGTGGAAGAGCCCGAACGGCACCATCCGTGCCATCCTTGACGGTACAGTTTTCCGTGCACCAATCGTTGTCAAAGGCATCGAGCCGACAGTCAGAACATGGAAGAAACCGATCACCATTGCAAGACATGCCTACGGTGATGTCTACAAAGCAACAGAGATGAAGATCCCTGCAGCAGGCAAGGCAGAACTGGTTTACACCAACGAAGCCGGTGAAGAGACACGTGAACTCATTCACCAGTTTGAAGGACCGGGCATCATTCAGGGTCAGCACAACATCAGTGCATCCATCGAAAGCTTTGCAAAAGCATGCTTCAACTATGCACTGGATACACACCAGGATCTCTGGTTTGCAACAAAGGATACAATTTCCAAGAAATATGACCATACATTCAAGGATATCTTCCAGGAAATCTTTGATGCAGAATACAAAGAGAAATTCGATGCAGCAGGTATTGAGTACTTCTATACACTGATCGATGATGCGGTAGCCCGTGTCATCCGTTCAGAAGGCGGCTATATCTGGGCCTGCAAGAACTATGACGGTGACGTTATGAGTGATATGGTAGCCACAGCATTCGGTTCTCTGGCGATGATGACATCTGTACTGGTTGCACCGGACGGCACTTACGAATACGAAGCTGCCCATGGTACTGTTCAGAGACATTACTACAAACACCTGAAGGGTGAAGAGACATCTACCAACTCCGTTGCAACAATCTTTGCATGGACAGGCGCCCTGAGAAAACGTGGTGAACTGGACAACATCCCTGAACTGCAGGCATTTGCAGATAAGCTTGAGAAAGCAACCATCGATACCATCGAGAATGGTACAATGACCAAAGACCTGGCTCTGATCACAACCATGAAGGATGTGACAGTTGCTAACAGCGAAGAATTTATCAAAGCGATCAGAAAAACTCTGGAAGCTTCATTATAATCAAACAAATGGATTGGATTCGCTGTCTCTGAAAAGGCGGAGGCAGCGGGAAAGTCCTGAATAAAGGAGAACCAAATGGGAATCGAAGAAAACGAAGAAATGGACGAATTTGATACAGTGACACTTGAGATGGAAGACGGCAGCGAAGTAGAATTTGCCATCCTGGATGAATTCGATATGGACACTGAGAAATTCGTTTTACTCGGTGAAATCGAAGGCGACAACATCAATACAGATCCAGACGGCATGCTGTTTATGAAAGCAGTCACTGATGAATCCTGCGGTGAGGACGAAATTATTCTCAACGTCATCGAGGATGTAGACAAGTATGCAGCGGTTGTTGAGTATTATTCTACACTGGAATAATCATTGTGTAAAAATAGGTTGATAAAAAATATCCTGACAGGACAGGCTTTGAGGCTTGAAGGGTCAGGATATTTTTGTTTGGGGAACATAGTAAGGAAAGTTTTAAATTCAGATATGCTACAAATAGGGGGCGTAGTGTGTTACACATGGATGATTGCTGGAAGTGGATGAAAATGGTAGAATAGGATTATGTGAATATTGAAAATAATATATTTAACCGGGTAGCCGGGGGACGTGCTCTCATCTGATCTGAGCCTTACAGAAAGGGTGATTATTATGAGTACATACGAAGAATTGCAAATCATACTTACTACTGCATTACTAATCGTTGCGATTTTGACATATACACATAAGAAATAGCCGTCCTACACTCTGGTAAAGTAAAAACGGCTATTCTTATGAAATAGTTAAAATATTTCGCCGGGTCGGGTGATGGCGCTCACCTTCCGGCTGCCTTGTTAAGTATATTATAGGTCAAGTTTAGGAATTTGTCAATTGAGCATGAGGAAAATATTATGCATAGTGTACATGTAATGCGCTAAGGCAGCTGTTAGATGGTTATTTAGTACAAGGACTGCTAAAAAAGTGGCTTAACTGGTATCATATAGATACCGGAAGCCACTTTTTTGATGTCGTTATATAAAGAAAGTTGGTCATTCTTTCGCAGATTAAAATAATCTGCGAAAACTTTCAACGCCTTTTTGTGATACTTTTGTGAAAAAAACACTATCTTTATAATAGTCGCAAGGCAATATTTTGTCAAGAAATGTAGATTTTTTTGTGGAGAATGCTACAATTTATGCATAAAAAGCTGGCATTTTAGAATATATTTATGCTTTTAGTGGTCAGAAAAATGGTCAGCTTTGGAGGGAGGATTAACAATTGTCAAGACGTGGAGAAAACATTAGAAAGCGAAGCGACGGAAGGTGGGAAGGCAGATATATGATTTATTCATCAGACGGGCACAAAAAGTACCGTTCCGTTTACAGCCATACCTACAAAGGTGTCAAACAAAAACTGATGCAATTTAAAGCCAATACTGTTATTATGCAGACAAGTCAATCTGAAACTGATGCGGATAAACAGTCTGTAACCATTGATGACTTGTCGCAGCAATGGCTGGCCTATGTGCTGGATCATCGTAAATATTCTACCTATCGCAAATATGCAGGCATTTATGAGAAGTACATCAAAAAATCTTTTGGGGATATCATGACAGAGGAACTTCGACCGGATATGATTGCTTCTGCTTTGCCAAAAGATCTGTCAGCAAGTCTCTATCAGAGCATTTACTGTGTGTTTAACCGTATTTTGAATTATGGCAGCCAGTATTACGGGACGGACAAAATTCATCTGGTACCGGTTTTAACCAGAAATAGGACAAAACCAATCGGCACACTCAATATATATGAGCAGAAAAAACTGGTGGACTACCTGTTAAAGGATAACGATTTATATAAAACCGGCATTCTCATTTGTCTTTTTATGGGCTTGCGTCTTGGCGAGATTTGTGCTCTGAAATGGGAGGATATTGATCTGCAAAACCGGATATTGCATATCAACAGAACAGTTCAGCGTCTTGATTGTGTAAATATAGAAAGTACCAACAAAACAATCTTATTCGAAGGACCGCCAAAAACAATCCATTCCATACGTGAAATACCTGTTCCGGAATTCCTGTACGACATACTTCTTTCTTATAATAATAGTCCCTGCAAAGGGATTTATTTTTTAAATCAAACAACGCCTATGGATCCCCGGACTTATCAATACAAATTTCAATCTATTCTAAAAAAAGCAGGTATAGAATCTACACATTTCCATGCACTGCGGCATACGTTTGCGACCAACTGCATCAACAGCGGTGCCGATGCCAAAAGCGTCAGTGAAATTCTGGGACATGCCAATGTCAATATTACTTTAAACAGGTATGTCCATCCAGATATGGATACCAAACGAAATATTCTGAATTCTATCTATTCTAAACATTCTGAAACCACTGAACCTCAGATTTTAAGGGGTCAGATATAGGGTCACTTTTCAAAAAATTCCTGAATATAAGCCTAAACAGCCGCCAATTTCGCAGATTATTTTAATCTGCGAAAGAATTTTCCTTTCACAAATTATTATATGGAGGCGACTGAATGAGTATACATCTTTATCCGCACAACGAAGATGCATATAGAGCCGTTGAATATATGCTGGATGACAAAGGAATGGCAGCTGTCATTCATCCCACCGGCAGCGGCAAGTCGATGATCGCTTTCAAACTGGCACAACAGCATCCGGAGAGCCATTTTCTATGGCTTTCGCCAAGTGAATATATTTATAAAACACAGTTGGAGAATACCGGTGAGGTGTTCCCGAATATTGCTTATATGTCCTACAGCAGATTAATGAAGAATGAACACAGCATTGACATGCTGCATCCGGATTATATCGTACTGGATGAGTTTCATCGGTGCGGCGCTGCAGAATGGGGACGAAGTGTGAGAAAACTGCTGGATACTTATCCTGCTGCGAAGAGGTTGGGATTATCTGCCACGAATATCCGTTATCTGGATAATCAGCGCAACATGGCGGTGGAGATTTTCGATGGGAATATTGCATCGGAGATGACCCTGGGTGAGGCCATTGTCCGGGAAATCCTGCCGGAACCGAAGTATGTTATCGCTATGTATTCTTATAAGAAAGAACTGGATCAGCTGAAGAAGCGGGTGCAGAACCTTTCGAATAAGGGATTGATTGAAGAGAACAAGAAGCTTCTGGAACAGCTGCGCCGTGCATTGGAGCAGGCGGATGGTCTGGAAGATGTCTTTGCAAGGCATATGACAAAGAAGAATGGCAAATACATTCTTTTCTGTACAAGCAAAGAGCATATGGATGAAATGAAAGATCGGGCTGAACAGTGGTTTTGCAAAGTGGACAAAGCACCTCATGTGTATACAGCCTTTTACAACAATGCAGCCACCAGCAAAGAATTTGCTGCTTTTAAGGAGGATGACAGTACGCATCTGAAACTTCTGTACTGCATCGACATGCTCAATGAAGGCATTCATGTGGAGGATGTGGACGGTGTTATTCTGCTTCGCCCTACTGTTTCTCCTATCATTTATATGCAGCAGATCGGACGGGCTCTGTCAGCGGGGTCTGATGAGATGCCGGTGATCTTTGATCTTGTGAACAATTTTGACAGTTTATACTGTGTGGACTGTCTGAAGAAAGAAATGCAGGAAGCCTTTGTGATGTTTCCTGAGAGTTACAGCAGAAGTGAGCATTTCAGTGACCGGTTCCGGATCATCGATGAGACAAAGGACAGCCGGAAGCTTTTTCAAAAATTACAGGACAATCTGAATTCTGCCTGGGAAGTGTATTATACGGCAGCGAAGCAGTGGTATGAAGCCACAGGCAACCTGAAGGTGCCGAAGGGCTATGTGACGCCGTCGGGGCTGACTCTCGGCAGTTGGATCCAGACGCAGAGAAAAGTTCATGGCGGCAAGACCGCCGGCAGTTTATCTCCGGAGAGAATCAGGCTTCTGGAGAAGATCGGTATGATCTGGACTGTCAGTGATTACAAATGGGATGCGGCCATTGGAGAGCTTCAGAAGTACTATGATAAGTACGGCAATCTGGATGTAAAGGCACGATATATCACAGAGGATGGCTGGGCCATGGGCAAATGGATCAGCAATCTGAGAATGAAAGTGAAGAAATATGGCCTGGACCAGACACTGACAGAAGAACAGCAGTCCCAGCTGGAAGCATTGGGGATGAGTTGGGACAGGAATAGAGATAACTGGGAGCGGTATTTTGATGCAGCCAAACAGTATTATCAGGAAAAAGGCACCCTTGATGTGCCGGTGAAATATATAACCGAAGATGGCATCCCTCTGGGCAAATGGCTGTCCAATCTCAGACGTCAGCTGACAGAGAGCGGAGGGAAAGGAACATTAAGCGATGAACAGAGGGAACGGCTTGCGGCCATTGGTCTTCAGGCGGAGACGAAACCTGAGCAGCAGTGGAACAGAAAATATGGTCTGGCCAAAGCATTTTATGAGGAGCACGGGCATCTGAATGTGCCGGCTGCCTATGCTGTGGAAGGAGTCAGACTTGGACGGTGGATTGCCAATATCAGAGCAAAACGCAAGCATCCGGAATCCAGCGGGATGACACTGAATGCTGCAAGAATCAGGCAGATGGATGACATCGGAATGGATTGGAAATAGAGATCATGACCAGACGAAATGGGACGGAAGAACAAGAGGGAGTAAAGAAGTAATGTATAGAAAAGATTCTAACGAATGGACCAAGCATATTGATTTTATTATCCTGGATCTGATATGCCTGCAAATCGCGTTTATTCTGGCCTATGTCCTCAGAGGCAGCGGCTTTAATCCATATGAAATGATTGTTTACAGGAATATGGCCCTCTTTATCGAAGTGGCTGATATGGTACTGATGGTTGTCATGGGAACATTGAAGAATGTCCTGAAAAGAGGCCATTACAAAGATTTTGTTGTAACCATGCAGCATGGCGTGACACTTGGCTGTGTCTCAGTTCTGTATCTTTTTCTTCTGCAGCAGGGGCAGATGTATTCGAGACTGGCATTGATCATGACATTTGTCATCTACATTCCCCTCACCTGGCTGGTTAGAGAACTTTGGAAGAAAAATCTCAGAAAGAAAATGGAAGAGGGCGGTGCACGTTCATTGCTTCTGGTTGTGACGGAAGATGTGGCAAAGGCCGTCGTAGAGAGCATGAAAGAGAACAATTATGCCAGATACATGATCGCAGGCATGGTTGTCATCGACAAAGATATGACGGGACAGTGGATTGATGATGTCATCGTTGTGGCCAATATGGAGAAGGCAGCGGAATTTGTCTGTAAAGCCTGGATTGATGAAGTCCTTATCGTCACATCCGGTTCGGTGCCGTATCCGAAAGAACTCATTGAGCAGTTTACGGAGACGGGTGTTACCGTTCATCTGAAACTGGCGAAGGTTCAGAACGTTCCGGGGCAGAAGCAGTTCGTGGAGAAAATCGGTCCGTACACTGTACTGACAACCAGTATCAACTGCGCTTCATCCAAAGAATTGATGCTGAAACGTCTCATGGATATCGCCGGCGGTCTGGTAGGCTGCCTGATCACGGGCATCCTGTTTATCTTCGTGGCACCGGCAATCTATATCAGTTCACCGGGACCGATCTTCTTCGCCCAGGAACGTGTGGGCAAAAACGGCAAGAAGTTCAAGATGTACAAATTCCGCAGCATGTATGTGGATGCGGAGGCCCGCAAAGCCGAGCTGATGAAGGACAACAAACTGGGTGACGGCAAAATGTTCAAAATGGACTTCGACCCCCGTGTCATCGGCAACAAAATCCTGCCGGACGGCAC